>NZ_JACJOQ010000055.1:0-23210 GCF_014695635.1 Coleofasciculus sp. FACHB-712
GCTGCTGGGGTCTCAAGTGGCATGCAGATGCGGTTTGCCTCGTTGTAGTCAATTAAGATAATTTTGGGTGGCGGAGAATTTTTATTAATAAAAATTGTTCCTGGTAGACTACCAGGTTTATCGTAAAAGTCTTCAAACAAAGAATTATCATCGTCTTCGTCTTCATTATATTGTGTAACTACTTCCGCAGGCTGGGGGCGTCTTTGTGTCATACAGGTTTACCTTGTAGTTGAATATTTGTTTTAGAATTTTAACTATTTTAATCAGCAATATTTTCTTTTAATAAACTCAAGTTCTTCCTTTAGACCCGTAGTATGAAGCCATCCAACATATCCCCCAAAATTACAAACATCTTGATTATCAAAAACATAAACATGATGAACCTGAAGAGGGTTTATAAATACGCGGAGCGTACCACTACCATCTTTAAACTTTAAATATACTATAGCGACCTTAGAATTATTTTCTTGATCGTTAGTCATCCCTGGCACTTTGTATAAACGAGTAGTCACCTCTTGGAGCATACTGTCATTCAAGCTTGGGGCTTTCTTTTCTCCTAAAATATTATCTGCAATCAAACTCGCCGTTCTTTGGCACTGCCAGTACCAGGCATGACCATCAGCTGCCCCTAAAGCCATTGCTGCCTCAAGTTGACCAATACTACGTGCGGCTTTTTCCAGAGGGTTAGCATTCGTTGAAACATACTCATCTCGGAAAAACAGATTATCAACTGAGTTTATATTTAAGCTTGACCCCAGGGGGTAAGCGATAACATCAGAAGAATGAATCATGTTAATCCATCTAAGAGGAGCTTTTTCATAGTTATCTGCAAATTTTTTTACTGTCTCAGGACTGACTTGCAGCATCGTATTTAAAAATAATATAGGTGAGCCCATTGTAGTAAGACTTTTTAAAGTAACCTTTTTTACGTTACTAGATGAATTAAAACCATGAATCATTGCCCGAATGTCAGTGGCTGGATCTTGAGGACTAAATCTTTCTGAAAATAAAACGTCCCATAGGATAACGCTTCCTAAAGAGTGTGCAACAATATGGAGTTCAGTTTCTTCAGAATTGTTTTTAAGAAAATCATATAATTGTTGTGCGATAAGTTTTCTAATTGCTTCTCCACGTTCTGGATTAAAGTAAGTTAAAAAATCTCCGCCGAACTGAGAAAGAAATCCTTGCCTAAGTTCTTTATAACGAAATATATCGTCAATACTAGTTTGAGAATGTTCTTTTTTAAGCTTTTGTAAATCTTGATGAATAAAATTCCATATTTTGTCTACATCAGTTAATATATTGCCCCAAAAACTGGAGTATAAGTGGGGTAAAGATTCACCTCTTTGGTCGAACTCATTTTTAATGAGAAGTTTCAAATTATCTGCATATTGAACAGTCCGTGTGGCAACGCCATGAATAAAAAAAACTAGCATCGTTAAATTTAACCCTCTGACTGAGTGAAAATTTTCCAAAGAATTACCTCTATATAGGGTTCCCTAGAATTCACCCAAGCTAACAGTCTTTGTATCCAATGGCACAGTTTATCCAGAACGCTGATTAAACAGAAGTTTGAGGAATTATCCCGGTTAAGTAGGTTTGAACCCTATAATTTTTCAATACTGTAACACTCTTACAATGAGCGATCGCTACAAAAAAGCAGCTTGCCGTTTGAGACAAGCTGCTTTTCTTTCAGTCCACAAAGGTGGGCTTTGTTTTTTTAGCTTCAGGTTTCAACCTGTGGGCGCTGGGGACGCGAACAATGGACTACATCATGCCCATGCCGCCCATGCCACCCATGCCGCCCATGCCACCCATGCCGCCCATGCCGCCCATGCCGCCCATGCCGCCCATATCCGGGGCACCAGCCGCTTTCTTCTCAGGCTTCTCGACAACCAGGGCTTCAGTGGTCAACACCATCCCAGCAATCGAACCGGCATTTTGCAACGCCGAACGTACAACTTTCGCAGGGTCGATAATCCCAGCGGCGATCAGGTCTTCAAATGTGTCGGTAGCCGCGTTGTAACCGATATTCAAATCAGTCTCGCGCACCTTCTCGACAATGACAGAGCCTTCGACACCGGCATTATCTGCCATCTGACGCAGGGGAGCTTCTAGAGATCTGCCCACAATGTCAGCACCGACTTTTTCTTCGGCGTCCAGACTATTTTTAATGTCAGCAACTTTCTTGCTCAGGTAAATCAGCGTCGCGCCACCGCCAGGAACGATACCTTCTTCCACAGCAGCTTTGGTCGCGTTGAGGGCGTCTTCAATCCGCAGCTTGCGGTCTTTGAGTTCGGTTTCGGTCGCCGCACCCACTTTGATGACGGCGACACCACCGGCAAGCTTAGCAATTCGCTCTTGCAGCTTTTCTTTGTCGTAGTCAGAATCCGTTTCTTCTAGCTGCTTGCGAATTTGGGCAATCCGCTTTTGCACATCTGCCGTCTTGGCATCACCAGCGACGATGGTGGTGTTTTCTTTATCAATGGTGATTTTCTGAGCGGTTCCCAGCATCTCCAGGGAGACGGTATCTAGGCTCAAACCAACTTCTTCTGAGATTAGCTGACCGCCAGTGAGAACGGCGATATCTTGCAGCATCGCTTTGCGGCGTTCGCCAAATCCAGGCGCTTTGATGGCGGCTACATTCAGTACGCCCCGCGCTTTATTTACCACCAAAGTTGCCAAAGCTTCTCCTTCGATGTCTTCGGCAATAATCAGCAAAGCTTGACCGGAACGGGCAACTTTTTCCAAGACGGGAATCAAATCCTGGATAGAGTTGATTTTTTTATCCGTCATCAAAATCCGGACGTTTTCATATTCCACCACCATCCGTTCGGAATCGGTGATGAAGTAGGGAGAAATGTAGCCGCGATCCAGCTGCATCCCCTCGACGACATCCAGTTCCGTTGCCATCGATTTGGATTCTTCAACGGTGATCACGCCGTCTTTGGTGACTTTATCCATCGCTTCGGCAATCATTTTGCCGACTTCTTCATCGTTACCAGCGGAGACGGTTGCCACTTGCGCGATCGCGCTACCTTCCACTGGTTTCGCGATCGCTACAATTTCCTCCACTAAGAAGGCGATCGTTTTTTCGATTCCCCGCCGCAAACTCACTGGATTTGCCCCAGCCGCTACGTTCTTCAAGCCCTCACGAATCATCGCTTGAGCCAGAACCGTCGCTGTCGTCGTGCCATCACCCGCAATATCTTTCGTCTTGGATGCCACTTCCTGAATCAGTCGAGCGCCTGTATTTTCCAGGGGGTCTTCTAATTCAATTTCCTTGGCAACGGTGATACCATCGTTCACAATTTGGGGTGCGCCAAACTTCTTCTCTAGAAGGACATTCCGCCCTTTCGGCCCCAGCGTAATGCGAACGGCGTCTGCCAGGACGTTCACGCCCCGCTCTAGTGCCCGCCGCGATTCGTCATTAAATGCAACGATTTTTGCCATGTTTTAGGTTTTCAGAGCGCTTCCATTAGTCAATTTAGCACTCACTGGCACAGAGTGCTAATCCGAGAGGATGAGAGTCCTCACCTCGATTGATATGGGGGAGGCACATAATAAACAGCTAGAGCGATCGCACGCACTTTTGAGTTACTTTTTGTAACGAAATTGCCGAATTCTCGATAACTAGAGCGGATTGGATTGAATGCGTTTATCATCCACTTTTTGATGCTCTGTCCTTGACAAAGGAAATAATTTATGCGTTCACCAAAAAAAAGAGCGGTAGGGCTGCAACCTTGCTGCGATAGACTTCATCCCATTTGTTGTATCGTTCCTCCTCATATGCTGAAGGAGGTTCTCCAGAATGGCAACCCTGAGCAGCGGGCATGGGCTTTTCAAACCTTAACCGTGTCAGAACAGTTTCGCGGACGGCGCTTGACAGTGGGAAATATCTCGTTCGCAGCATCACCGGGAGAGAAGCGTCGTACCATCTTTGATGCTAAAAATGGCAACGATCTACCAGGCACCTTGGTGCGGAGTGAAGGCGATCCTCCCAGCGAAGATGCCGCGATCAACGAAGCCTACGACGGATCGGGTGCAACTTATGACTTGTACGAGCAGGTGTTCGAGCGGAATTCCATCGACAATCGAGGGCTGCGTTTGGACTCGACGGTTCATTTTGGCGTGAAGTATGACAACGCTTTTTGGAACGGCGACCAAATGGTCTACGGTGATGGGGATGGAGAGATTTTTGAACGCTTCACCAAGGCGATTGATGTGATTGGGCATGAGCTAACCCACGGCGTCACCCAATATGAAGCCAATCTAATCTATTACGGCGAATCCGGCGCACTGAATGAATCTTTTTCCGATGTCTTTGGTTCTCTGGTAAAACAGCGGGTTCTCAATCAGACCGCCGAGGAAGCTGACTGGATTATCGGGGAAGGTTTGTTTACCGCCAATGTTAAGGGCGTTGGGATTCGCTCAATGAAGGCACCGGGGACAGCATACGACGACCCAGTGCTAGGCAAAGACCCCCAGCCTGCGACTTATAAAGACCGCTACAAAGGGCTGGAAGATAACGGAGGCGTGCATATTAACTCAGGGATTGCCAACCGTGCCTTTTATTTAGCAGCAGTGGAAATTGGCGGCTACGCTTGGGAAAAGGCAGGGAAAATCTGGTATATCGCTTTACGCGATCGCCTGCGCTCTAGAGCGAATTTTAAACGGGCTGCGAATACTCTCATTACAGTCGCTGGAGAACTCTACGGCGAAGGCTCCAAGGAGCAGAATGCAGTCCGCAAAGGTTGGCAAGAAGTGGGAGTGATTTAAATTAAAAATGCGTGCATTAAAAATGGAAGAGGCAATTCTTCATTTTTAATTTCTGCGTGCAGCTGCCATCAGCCATTCCAGCAGCGGTCTTAAGTTTCCAGGTACGGCGGATTCACTCACTAAAACAGTATGTTGCTGAGTGTTTTCTTCCACCGTTAGCTTGTACTGAAAGCGGTCGGGTTGGGGAGTGTTGGAAGCGATCGCGGCAGGCAAATCAAAGAAATCAGCTGCGTCAATCAGGAGGCGCAGCTGATTTGCTTCATTTGCAGGCAGAGTCGTAGTGTCAAAAACTTTTGTCAGGCGCATCCCAGCAAAGCCGCCAGTCCGTTCAAAAGAAATTCGCATAGTTTCCCTCGCAGGGAGCAAGACTAACTCCATAGTAAGCAGTGATGGATGTTATTCTTTGTCGGCCTCTCTCTTTCCCACTCCGACCGCGAGGAGAGCGTCACTACGCTCACAGTCCTCTGCCGCTATGGTCGCTATGCCATCACCATACCGCCGTCCACATTGAGCGTTTGACCCGTGATATAGGCGGCAGCCGGATCGGCGGCTAGGAATCGAACTAAACCAGCAACCTCCTCTGGTTGACCGTAACGACCGAGGGGGATGAATTTTAAGATTTCCTCTGATTTGATATTGCTCGTCATATCGGTGGCGATAAATCCAGGGGCAACAGCATTGACTGTAATGCCGCGAGTGGCGAGTTCTTTGGCGACGGTTTTCGTAAACCCAATCACTCCCGCTTTGGCAGCACTGTAGTTTGCCTGACCGGGGTTGCCCATCTGACCGGCAACGGATGAAATATTAATAATGCGCCCGGAGCGTTGCTTCAGCATCACCTTACTGATAGCTCGCGTACACAAAAAGACGCCAGTGAGGT
This sequence comes from Coleofasciculus sp. FACHB-712, assembly GCF_014695635.1. Lineage (NCBI taxonomy): Bacteria > Bacillati > Cyanobacteriota > Cyanophyceae > Coleofasciculales > Coleofasciculaceae > Coleofasciculus > Coleofasciculus sp. FACHB-712. The sequence continues at coordinate 5,660 of NZ_JACJOQ010000055.1, forward strand.
TAAGGTCAATCACGGCTTGCCAATCTTCCGGCTTCATCCGCAACAACAGGGTATCGCGGGTAATTCCAGCATTATTCACCAAGACATCAACGCGCTTCCACTTCTCCATCACGGTGTTCAGGAGGGCGTCTACTTGATCGGCTTTGGATACGTCTGCTTGGAGGGCGATCGCACTACCGCCTGCTGCGGTAATTTCACTCACGACTTCTTCGGCTGCTCCACTAGAACTCGCATAGTTAATCGCTACACTGGCTCCCTCAGATGCCAATTCTAAGGCGATCGCTCGACCAATTCCTCGTGAAGCGCCGGTAACGATGGCAACCTGTCCGCGTAATCTTTGCTGACTCTCTGGCAATGCTTCCATCAATAAATTCCTCTCGATCCGTTATGAACGCGGTTATTTAACTGCGCTAACGATCTTAGGTCGATTCGTACCTCGGACTGAACGAATCAATACGCCAAAAGATTACGATTGTCGTGAAAGAGCAGAAAACACTTTGATCGCATGGCAACTAAAAAGCAGTTCAACAATTTCCAAGAGTTACTGTCTGGGTCTGAAAAGCCAGTGTTGGTGGATTTTTACGCGACTTGGTGCGGTCCTTGTCAGATGATGGTCCCGATTCTGGAGCAGGTAAGCGCCCAGATGAACGAACGGTTACAGGTTGTAAAAATTGATACGGATAAATATCCAAACTTGGCGAGCCAATATCAAATTCACGCCCTACCAACGTTGGTTTTATTTAAAAATAGTCAGGTAGTTGAGCGCATTGAGGGTGTGCTGACAGCTCCACAACTCATCCAGCGCCTAGAAGCGTTGGTTTAAGGCTACATCGGCAGTATCTGGGTGTAACCAATAGCTCTCTTTGGTGAAAGCATCCGGAGCTGCTGACGAGCGCGGACGCAGATATTTACGGGAACTCATATCTTGCCGCCTTCTGAGTCAGCTGCCAAGCCAGCCCGGAACTTGACTTCCGGGCTAATCTCTCAACTTAGTGCGGATCTCGGAAAGCTGGGATAAGTGCTGCGAGGGGAGGCTGCATTTCACCACCGAGATGCCAAACCGAAATTCATTTCTGGAGAGTAATTGGTAATCTACAAAGCTAAAGAAAGCGAACCCTTAAATCATTTGCCAAGAGTCATTAGTTTGTTGCTAATGACTCTTGGCAAATGACTAAAGACCCATTACCACTTACGGATGTTTAGCCCATCAAAAGGAAATCGGATGAGCGATCGCTATCATACGGAAGGCTTTCTCAGCTTCAACACAAGTTGCCTAGTCTTGAGAAGTGCCTGGAGCAACGCTTGATTCTGGAGAACTATTGGGAGGAGCCACCACAACCCCTTTATCCCCACGTTGCTCGCGTTTTTTTCGATCTGCTTTTAGCATATCTTCCATAGCCAGCTGCATTTGAGCCATTTTCTCCAAATTGCTGCGATACAGCTCTAGGTCTTTGAGTAATTTATCTTCTGGCAGGTTTAAGGCATTACAGATTTGCTTGAGCGCCTCAATCCGCTGCTTTTCGTCTTTTACCAAATCGGAATCTGCTACTTCCAGCAGCGTAAATAAACCAATCGCAAACAAACGGCTGTACTTAAACGGAGAATTGTTAGCGATCGCCTGCACAGCAGCGTGCAAGTCATCAGCGCCGTGACTAGGAGCCGTTGGGTTTAACCAGGCAACGATATCCTTCCCACCCAGACGCATGGCTAATTCTTCCAGCCGCTGGGCATCCTGCTTGTACTGTTGCGGCTCGTTCTCGACTGCTCGACAGAGGGCTTCAAAAATCGGTTCTTTATCTCGTTCTGGTCGATAGCCTTGCATGAAGCGGTTAAAGGATGTCACCACGCCCAATGCATAAATGGGGTCGTAGCGAAAGTCCACATTGACCGAAAGCAAGTGCATTTCCACCATCAACTCTTCTACCACCCGCCGGTAGATGGAGTTAATGGGGCGGGTGTGTAGGGTATAGAAAGTTCTTTTGGTGTCTGATACAGTGCGGACGTTATTCACCGGAAAATTTTAAGTTTGAGGGCGATGTAAACTCATTGTCACAGCTTTTGGACACCTTTGCCAAGGCAATGTCTTGTAGAGACTCCCGGCGATACAATGCCGGGGATCGCAGAAATTATTCATTGGTAATTGGGAAAAGGGTCTTAGAAGTTAGAGATACGCCTTCCTTATCCTAAATTCCGATTGCTGATTACCCATTATCGATTAGCCATTCCCAATGACTTTTTCTCCTGAACTAACGCTCCTGGCTCAATATATAGCTGGAGAATTTGAGAATTCAGAACAAGCGACAAGAGAACCCGCTTGGTACGTAAACCTCCGCCTTTGGCTGCGACCCGTACCGCTGTTTGCAGAAGATAGCCTCACCCTGTTTGCAGAGCAAGCGAACATCCTGCAACTGGATCGTCCCTATCGTCCTCGGATTCTGCGCCTGCGCCACAGCGACACCTCTCAAGCCTCGCTGATGGTGCAATACTATATGCTGAAAGATCCCGATCGGGTCAGAGGTGCCGGTCAAAATCCAGCCTTGCTGAAGACGCTTACACCAGAACAGATGGAACTTCTCCCCGGCTGTACCCTCGCCGTCATTCAGCAACCCTTAGCTCAAAATACCTATAACTTTTCTACCGCACCCGCGACTGATGCCCCCTGCTGTTTTACCTATCAAGGAGAAACTTACCAGGTTTCTTTAGGGTTTGAGGCGCGGCATCAAGAATTTAGAAGCTATGACAAGGGAATTGACCCCCAAACAGGCAGAGCCATCTGGGGGGCACTGCTTGGCCCCTATATTTTCACTAAGCGCGAAGATTTTTCCGCTGAGCTAGCAATTTGAAATCTTTTGTCCTTAGTTAAGGACGATTGACTGCATAACTCATGAATAATTTAGCTGACCATGCTGCGAGGCACTCCTTCAAGAGCCTCTTCCTCGGTTTCAAAAATTTCAAACACCGAATCCATCATGGTGACTTCAAAAACGAGTTTTGCCTCTGGATGGACGTTACATATGCGGAAACTGCCTTTTACTTTGTCAGCATCTCGCATTCCTGCCACCAAGGATGTTAGACCAGAGCTGTCAATAAAATTAACTTGACCGAGATTCACAACTACGTGGCGACTGAGTTTGGAAATACATTCCTGCAACTTCAGACGAAACTGCCATGCGGTTGTAATATCCAGGCGTCCAGTGGGGGCTAAGACGATGACTGTCGTCCCGTCTTGAGTCGTATGTGTTCTCTGATCGATATGAATCACCAAGACCTCCTTGCTCCGGAAGCTCCGTCTATATTTAATATCTAGATAGGAGCCGCATTTTACTACGATTGCTCCCATGATTTGAGCTTTCAGTAGTCTAACTCTAACTTAGAGATTAGAGCTACCAAAAATTCAGCTCGCCTAATCTTAAAGCAAAGCTTGAAAAAAATTACATTAAATTCGGCTTCTAGCAGACTGGATTGGCGCGATCGCCCACTAAGATAGCACTCAGAATCATACAGGTAGAAGATTCCAGTGTTACTCACAACTCTGCTTCAATATCCGGAAAAAAGGGATCGCCTCCTCTTCTAGGGGAGAGGATGGTTCCAGGGGCATCCGGGGGGTTGAAGCAGTCGTTACAGTTCTCGTAGATTTCTAATACCGAATCCATCATGGTGATTTCCAGCACCACCTTGGCGGCTGGAAGCAGATTGCAAAGGCGGAAACTCCCGTTTACCTTGTCCGCATCTCGCATCCCTGCCACCAATGAGGTGAGACCAGAACTATCAATAAAATTCACTCTCCCAAGATTTACGACCACATGACGACTGAGTGTATAAAGACTCTCTTGTAATTTCACGCGAAATTGCAAAGCTGTGGTGATATCCAGCCGTCCTGTTGGTGTCAAAACGATAATCTTCGTGCCGTTTTGGGTCGTGTATGTTTTCTGGTCGATGTGAAGCACGGACACTCACCTCTAAAGATGGGCAAGTATATCAACCGGGTGCGATGAGAGCGGGATTTTTCCCGTAGTCTAACTCAGACCGGCGATTCCGAGGGAGGTGTCCAGTTTGCCCAATCTTGCGGCTTTAAGAAAGTTTCATAAAGCTCGGCTTCTGGGGTGTTCGGTTCGGGTTGATAGCCATATTCCCAGCGAACTAGAGGCGGTAAAGACATCAAAATTGACTCAGTGCGCCCGTTCGTCTGAAGACCAAAAATGGTGCCTCGGTCGTAGACGAGGTTAAATTCCACATAGCGACCGCGACGATATAGCTGGAAATTCCGCTGGCGATCGCTATATTCCATTTTTTGCCGCCGCTCGGCAATGGGAACGTAAGCCGGTAAAAATGTCTGACCGCAATGCTGCACAAAAGCGAACAAATCTTCCCAGTTGCGAGGCTCTGGCGTACCCACTTGGTTGCTGTAAACAGCTGCTGGTCCATCGGCGTGCGGGCCGCGATACAAGGCTCCCTGACCATCTTGATAGTCAAAGAAGAGTCCTCCAACGCCCCGCGTTTCTTGGCGGTGCTTCAGATAAAAATATTCATCGCACCAGAGTTTAAACGTGGGGTAATACTCTGGGTGGTGAGCATCACAGGCTTGCTTTAAAGTGCGGTGAAATTGAGCGACATCTTCTGCAAACGGGTAGTAAGGGGTTAAATCGATCCCGCCGCCAAACCACCAAACTGGCCCTGCCTCAAAGTAGCGATAATTGAGGTGAACTGTGGGGACGTAGGGATTGCGCGGATGCAAGACCATTGAGGTGCCAGTCGCATAAAAGCCGTGCCCAGCCGCCTCCGGGCGTTGCGCCAGAATCGACGGAGGTAACTGTTGACCCCAGACTTCAGAAAAATTAACGCCACCCTGTTCAAAAACTGCGCCCTCGCGGAGGACGCGGGAACGACCGCCGCCGCCTTCTTCTCGTTCCCAGGCATCTTGTTGAAATTTCCCAACTCCATCCAGTTGTTCCAAACCTTCGCAGATTTGGTCTTGCAGCTGCTGCATAAACTGGCTGACCCTAGCTTTCGAGTCATCTGGGGGCAAAACCTTAGCAGAAGTAGTTACGTCCGTCTGAAAAGCTGTCATAATCTCAAGTCAATATTGTTCACAAAAGCGATTGGGAAAGGAAAAAGGTATTGAATTGAATAAATCGGGATGGGAGTTCGCCTTAGTTCACCCAGGATACCGGCTTGTACGGGCGCGATCGCTTGTACCACGTCAGCTTGCTTTTCGGGGTGAGGGTGAGCCGCTTTGATCGGGTCAAAGCACTCAACTCTATGCGATCGCAGGGGAACTTACAGCCTATCTTAAATCGGGTCTGCTGAACCCAAGCAGCAAGTTGAATAAAGCGTCTACAGGCTATCGAAATATCCTACAGGGGGATGCTACCTAATGATCCCAGGGATTAAAGTAATAAGTTCCCTTGAAGACTTGGTGCGAGGAGGAGTGTTGTGATTCTCAATTTTTCCTTAAAGTTTATCGCTGGTCGAGAGGGTTTTTCCTTTAAGTTTTCCCTGGTTCGGACTTACCGCGCCGTTAGTTCTGCTTCGGTGGATGTCCTCTGGCAAAAATTAATCAATATTGGCGATGTATCCTGGCATCCTCTACTTGCCAGCACCAATGTCCCCAGCGGGTTGATTGCCAAACCGGGATTGATTTACAAGGTAGTCACGCGCTGGCTACCTATTCCCATCCGGGTTTTTGTTGAGCGTGTCCGTCCCTGTGAGTTACTCAGTGTGAGAATGCTGGCAATCCCAGGAGTTGAGAAACGGGTGACGTACCAGGTAGAATCGACGGTCTGCGGCACGTATGTATCTTATTCAGTGACGTTGCGCGGTTGGTTGTCACCTTTAATTTGGTGGATGATTGGGTCTTACTCAGCTCGTGTTGCCACTGAATTAGCCCAAGCTGCCGAACAGGTGGGTTTACAAGCTCAAGGCTAGAAACTAGAGAGGACTGAGGACTGAGGGCTGAGGACTGAGGGCTGAGAACGCTGAGAACTGAGAATACAGGTTTCAGGAGAGGGGGAGAGGCAAATAGAGGGAGTTATCAATTAGTAATTAGTAATTAACAATCTAAATTTAGACCCTGAACTGCATAGCGCGATCGCGTCAAACAAACCGTTAAGATACTTGAAGAGAGAGAACCCCGATCGTTTTGTCCCAGGTGCAATATCTGGGATAAGGAATGCAAGTAACCTAGTTATGCTCGATGCCAGCTCAGTTTTAGAAGTATTGCGACCCGTGCAAGATCCCGAACTCCGCAAGAGTTTGGTCGAGTTGAACATGATTCGCAATGTGCAAATTGACTCCGGAAAAGTCAGCTTCACTCTGGTGCTGACGACACCTGCCTGTCCACTACGCCAGTTCATCGTGGAAGAGTGCGAACAGGCACTCAAGAAAAATTTGCCAGAAGTGACAGATGTCGTGGTAGATGTCACCGCTGAGACACCCCAACAAAAGTCGCTTCCGGATCGCGCCGGAATTGCTGGTGTAAAGAATATCATCGCGATTTCTAGTGGCAAGGGCGGTGTGGGCAAAAGTACTGTAGCGGTGAATGTGGCAGTGGCTTTAGCACATTTAGGAGCTAAAGTCGGTCTGATTGATGCGGATATTTACGGGCCTAATGACCCGACAATGCTGGGATTGTCAGACGCCAAGATAAGCGTGCGGCAAGGTGCCAATGGTGAAGAGTTGGAACCGGCTTTTAACTACGGCGTCAAATTAGTTTCAATGGGGTTTTTGATTGACAAGGATCAGCCGGTGATCTGGCGGGGTCCGATGCTGAATGGAATTATTCGCCAGTTTCTCTACCAAGTACAGTGGGGGGAACTGGATTATTTGATTGTAGATATGCCCCCCGGCACTGGAGATGCCCAGTTAACGCTAGCGCAAGCGGTGCCAATGGCTGGGGTAGTCATTGTAACGACGCCGCAGACGGTGGCTTTGTTGGATTCGCGTAAGGGCTTGAAGATGTTCCAGCAGTTGGGAGTATCCGTGTTGGGAATGGTGGAAAATATGAGTTATTTTATTCCGCCGGATATGCCCGACAAGCAGTATGACATTTTTGGCTCTGGAGGCGGTGAAAAGATGGCGCAAGAACTCGGCGTACCGTTGCTGGGCTGCGTACCGCTAGAAATGCCCGTCCGAGAGGGGGGCGATGCAGGAGTGCCGATTGTGGTTGCCGATCCAGAGTCGGCTTCTGCGAAAGCGCTGATGGCGATCGCTCAAGCGATCGCTGGCAAAGTTTCTGTCGCTGCCTTAACTTAAGAAAAATTAAAAAGGTAAAGTAAAAAATTTGCCTTTTTAATTTTTAACTTTTAATTTTTAATTGTTTAGCAATGTTGCATAAGTCACTAACTGGTTTTCGCTGGCGATCGCTGCTTTCCCCTTGGCAAGAGGTAGATTGGCTGCTATTGGGACTGATTGTTGGACTCACCATTTTTGGAGGTGTGATGATCCGCAGTGCCGAACTTAACCAGGGATTGACCGACTGGTGGTGGCACTGGCTGGTGGGCCTCATTGGGCTGATATTGGCGATGTTTATCGCGCGATCGCGTTACGAGAACCTGCTCCAGTGGCACTGGATTCTTTATGGCATTACCAACTTGTCCCTGATCGCGGTGATGATTATTGGTACCAGCGCCAAAGGTGCCCAAAGATGGATTACTATCGGCGACTTTAACATTCAACCCTCTGAATTTGCCAAATTAGGGGTGATTATCACCCTGGCTGCTATTCTACATGCTCGACCCGCCTCCACGATTCCCGCTGTTTTGAGAGCTTTAGCGGTGACTGGGGTTCCCTGGATTTTAGTATTTTTGCAGCCGGACCTGGGAACCTCCTTGGTGTTTGGAGCGATCGTGCTGGGTATGCTCTACTGGGGGAATGCCAATCCCGGCTGGCTAATACTCCTAGCTTCTCCAGTGATTTCAGCTATCTTGTTTAACGTATTTATGCCCGGATGGTTCATCTGGACGGCAATCATGGGCATTATTGGTTGGCGCACCTTACCGTGGCCTTTGTCGGGTGCCATTGGAGCGATCGTCGTCAACTTGGTGGGAGGCGAGTTAGGGCAAATCTTCTGGGGAGTTTTGAAAGACTATCAAAAAGACAGATTGATTTTGTTCCTTAACCCGGATCTAGACCCCCTCGGCGGCGGATACCACCTGATCCAATCTCGTATTGCCATTGGCGCAGGCGAACTGTGGGGACGAGGGCTTCACAAGGGAACCCAAACCCAACTTAACTTTATTCCGGAACAGCACACTGACTTCATTTTCTCTGCCATTGGTGAAGAATTCGGACTTGCAGGCAGTTTCTTTCTACTATTTATCTTTTGGTTGATCTGCCTGCGCTTGGTGATTATTGCCCAAAATGCCAAAGACAACTTTGGATCTTTATTAGCAATTGGCGTCTTATCGATGATTGTGTTTCAGGTGGTCGTTAACCTAGGCATGACGATGGGACTTGCACCCGTAACCGGCATTCCCCTTCCCTGGGTTAGTTATGGTCGTTCGGCGATGTTGAAGAATTTTTTGGCGCTGGGGATTGTAGAGTCTGTAGCAAATTATCGACACCGATTGAAGTTTTAGCTTTTTGTCATTCGTTATAGGTCGCTGGTTTGACCTATGACGAATGACAGCTAACTGCTATTAAGCTAATAAATGAAAACTTAACCGAGAAAAAATCATGATTCTGCCTGGAGCGGTTGTTCAAGTAAAGAACACTAACGATATCTACTACGGCTATAAAGGGCTAGTCCAACGGGTTGGCGAGGGAAAGGCAGCAGTCCTATTTGAAGGGGGAAATTGGGATAAACTCGTCACCTTCCAACTATCAGAATTAGAACTTGCAGAGACAACAGCAGGTCGCAAAAAAGCAAAATAAGATTGGAAAAAAGTAATTGGTAATTAGTCATGCTTCAAAGTTCATGGTTTTTACCTAAAGAAACATGAACGACTAATTACCGATTACCCATTACCGATTATCCATTACCAAAAATATGCGACTTCCCCTGCCACAGTTTGCCACAGGCGATCGCCCCGCCAACCATATTGCTGAGGTGATTGAGACGGCAACGACTGAATTCCTGGCACAGTGTCTCGATCCAGAAGACTTGAGCTTTCCTGTCATGCCAGCCTTTGGCAGTTGGGTCAAAGCTACGGATGAAGAGTCGGGAAATCTCGTCTTTGCTGTTGTTTATCATGCGGCGACCAGTCCCATTGATTCCATTCACCGCGCAAGAGCCTTGGGGCTATCATTGCAGGAACTGCGAGAGCAGCAACCCCAAATATTTGCCATGCTGAAAACCGAGTTCCGCGCCGCTATTGTTGGTTTTGAAGCTACCCATCAAGGGGTCAATGGTTCTAAGCGCCTGGGTGGAACGATTTATCAGTACCTGCCGCCTCGTCCGCCGCAAATTCATCAAGCGGTTTACCAGTGCGAACCGGAGGAAATTGTTCACTTCAGCGAACAGATGGATTTCTTAAGAACCTTATTGCAGGTCATGGGTGCGCCGGTGGAGGCGCTGATTGCAGCAGCGATTCGAGAAATTTATCAACTACGCAAGGCTGACCGTGACTGGTTGGTGCAGGCAGGACGAACCCTCAGCGTCCTTCTCAAGGACGACTACGACCGCTTGAGGTACATTTTGAGCCAAATCCGTTTATAGGCAGCGGATGCCCTAGAAACTTAACGCCTAAAAATTAAAGGTGTCTTGTCCTCAAAATATCCGTCCTTCGCGCTTAGGGCGCAAAAACTTCTGTAACTCTACTTCCATTGGGGCATCCCGTAGATCCAAAATATATTCATCTACTGTACCCAGCACCCCTATTTCTTTAGGGTAGGGCGCAAAAAACGGTTTTTCTGTAGGATGTCTCCAGTGATACCACCATGTTTTCAAAAGTCAGCATCGCTGACTTTTGCAAGCATCGCTTCAAACTCATCTCCAAGCCGCTGTTTATGGAACCGATTTTGCATGTGTTCCGAGAGGAACCAATTGTTCCCTTCGCTCTTTTGCTAGTAGTCATCTTGACCGTGCCCATCCTTTTTGAGCGGCTGCGACTGCCAGGACTGGTTGGTTTGCTGGTAGCGGGAGTGGTTCTTGGGCCTAATGGGTTGCAGCTGCTTCAGAAAGAATCAGAGACGATGAAGCTGCTATCAGATATCGGGTTAGTTTACCTGATGTTTGTGGCAGGGCTAGAAGTTGACATTGAACAGTTCCGCAAAACGAAGCATCGCTCTGCCGGTTTTGGCACGTTTACCTTTTTAGTGCCCCTAATTATGGGAACAATCGTGGGGCGTGTATTCAACTTTGACTGGAACGCTTCAATTTTGATTGGCTCTCTGTTTGCCTCCCATACTCTCTTGGCTTACCCGATTGTGAGCCGTCTCGGCGTTGTAGGGAACGAAGCCGTCACGGTGACAATTGGAGCGACCATCTTCACTGATGTTGGCGCTCTACTGGTATTGGCTGTTTGTGTGGGAATTCATGGGGGTGACTTCACGGTTGTGAAGCTACTCACCCTTTTTGGTTCTTTGATTGTCTACTCTGCCGTCATTTTGTTTGGCTTTGACTGGGTGGGTCGAGAGTTTTTCCGGCGCACTGGGCAAGAAGAAGGCAATCAATTTTTATTTGTACTCTTGGCACTATTTCTCGCATCGTTGGGTGCCCAGCTAATCGGTGTGGAAAAAATTGTCGGAGCTTTCCTTGCCGGTCTGGCGGTGAATGATGTTGTGGGGGAAGGGCAAGTAAAAGAAAAGGTGGTTTTTGTCGGAAGCGTCCTGTTTATCCCCATTTTCTTTGTGGATATGGGGCTACTGATTGATATCCCAGCATTTATTAAAACGCTCAGTTCTATCTGGCTGACGCTAGCGATTGTAGTGGGTTTGATTGGTAGTAAGTTTTTAGCGGCTCTGTTGGCTAAATTTGTCTACCGCTACAACTGGCGCGAGATGCTCGTGATGTGGTCGCTGTCGCTGCCCCAGGTTGCGGCAACGCTGGCTGCTACTCTCGTCGGCTACCGGGTTGGACTACTAACGGAAGAGGTTTTAAACAGCGTTATTGTCTTAATGCTGGTGACGGCAACGCTAGGACCGTTGATTACCAGTCAGTTCGCACCCGGATTAACCGTAACGGAAGCTGAGCCACTGGAGAGCGATAAAACTCGACTGGATGGGGAAAAGGCATCGGCAAGCCATCCTTTTACAGTAGTTGTACCCGTCTACAATCCGCAAACTGAGAAGTATTTGATGGAAATGGCAGCGCTATTGGCGCGGCATGAAGCTGGACGAATTGTGCCTTTAGCGATTACGACAACCAATGCTCAGATGGACGCACCGCAAATGGAAGCTGCGTTCCAACGCAGTGAGATGCTACTTGAGCGAGCCACGGAACTCGCTGGGGAACTGGGTGTGAAAACCGAGCCGTTGCTGCGCCTAGATGACGACATTGCTCGCGGAATTAGCCGCGCTAGCCGCGAACAAAAAGCGAGTTTAATTGTGATGGGCTGGGGCAAACGGACGGGCTTCAGGGCGCGTTTGTTTGGCAATGTGATTGATAGCGTGCTGTGGGCGTCCCATTGTCCAGTTGTGGTGACACGCCTCTTGGATTCACCTATGAATTTTCACCGCATTTTGGTGCCGGTGGAAAACTTGACGGGGCAAGGGACGCAACCGTTACGGTTTGCGAAAATTCTAGCCGATTCCAATCAAGCTCAGGTAACGTTGTTACACGTCTGCAATGCTAGAACTTCGGCAGCTAAGGTAGCGTGGACGCGATCGCAACTGTCTCTTTTAGCCTCGAAGTGGGCACCGGAGACGAACTTTGAGATTGAAGTGATTAAGCATGAGAATGTGGCGCAAGCGATTCTCAATACGGCTCGTTCGTTTGATTTGATTGTATTGCGATCGCTACGATACCGCACTGCGGGCGGTCTGGAAGTTAGCGATATCACGACCCAACTGGTTCAACATCTCGCTTGCTCTGTGGTGCTGTTAGGGGAGCCGCAACGAACTACCACCGGCGTGCTTCTCCCCAAGCCGTCGCCAAGGGTTGCCAACGATAATGTCTTAACGTGAGTAATTCGTTTCTTACCTCTGCCCCACCCTTTCCTTGTAAGGGGTGGGGTTTGGGGTTTAGGGTTCTTATCCCAGAAGTATTGCCAAAAGTTGCAAACGTCCCCTGATGCGACGTTCCCTCTAGTTACTACCTCTTTTTTTTAGGTCTGCTTCTAAGGCTTCTAGTTGCTTCTTCTTCTGTTCGAGTTCTTGTTCTAAAGTTTGAATTTGTTCGCGACGCGCTTCCATTTCCAAATTTTTGCGAGCTAATTCCTGACTTTGTAAAGTAAGGTCTTGCCGCCAGTGTTCAGCACGTTCGGCTTCCTGCTGCAAAAAAGCGGGAGTAATGCTACTTGTCAGGTACTGCTGCACTAAATCCAAAACCCAGTTTTTGGCTTCGTGAATACTTAGAATCTGCTGATTCTCGCCAAGGTCTGCCAGAACCAACAAACCTTCGCTTAAGGATGGAATCTCAGCGGCGGGAACGACAGATGCCTTCTCCACCACTGCCCAGATATTGTCAGAGGTTTGCTCAGCTAGGATTCGCAATTCCAGACTGCCCGATGATTCATTTTTTTGCACTTCGGCAAAATATCGCATTGGTATTTTGTCTTTAAATTAATAAAACTGGGCACCCTAACTTTACGGGCGTATTCTACTTTAAACAACCCTTTTCTTCTTCCCTCCCAAGAAGGAGTGTGTAACCCAGAGTGGGATTCGTAGGGGCGCGATATCTTTGCCCCTACGCGATCGCTTCTACAGTCTCTTCTACAGTTGCGCGAGTCGTTCGCGCAGCATTTCTGCCTGTGTCTCGGCTTCGGCAAGGGCATCCCGCGCTCCCTTGACGACATCAGCGGGTGCTTTATCAACAAATTTGGCATTGCTCAAACGTCCCGAAAGGGCTTTTGCTTCTGCTTCAACTTTGTTCAAATTTTTCTCTAACTTGGCACGCAGAGCATCCACATCGACGACACCAGCCAGGGGAATCGACACTTGCACCGTACCCACGACACCAGCGATCGCTTGTGGCGTATCCGCTTGTACGGTACTTGCCGGTTCTGGGAGAGGGACGGTGGATGGAGGATTCGTAGCACTAACTTGTTTGGCTTCTGAGACACGGGTTCCGAGAATTTGTTTTGCCACTGTTGCCACCGCAATTACACCAGTGCCCACTAAAAAGAGCAAGGGCAGCAACAGTAAAAATGGCAAGAAAATTGGGCTAATTTTAAAGTTGCCTTTTTCGTTGGCAGATACCGCCTGATTGGGTGTTTCGGCAGATGAAGGCGGTTGTTGTGTTTCGGCTGTCCCTGGGATGGTTAATTCTTCCACCTTCGCCAAGTCTTGAATATAAGACTTGCCAGCCAAGAGGATATGCCGTTCGCGATCGCTTTCAGTTTGCAAGATTGCTGACACCTTCACCCCAGGCTTAATATCTGCTTCTGCCCGTAAGTTGCGAATCGTCCGAATTGTGCCAATCAGCAGCTCAAATTGTTGCTCTAAATCCGGGTTAATGAGTGCTGGATCGGATTTGGGATAAGATTGCAACGCTAAGCTTTTGCCTTCATTCGCTTGAGTCAGCGTATGCCAAATTTCCTCGGTAATGTGCGGCATGAAAGGATGGAGTAATTTTAGAATTCCTTCCAGCACATAAGCGAGAGTTTGCTGAGCAACCAACCGCGAGGAAGCGGGGGCGTCTGGGCGCAGGCGAGGTTTGACCAGTTCAATGTACCAGTCGCAGAAATCGCCCCAAAAGAATTCATACAGTCCCTTAGCGGCTTCACCAAGACCATAGTTGTTGATGTAGTCGCCGGTTTGCTGCACTACTTGATGGTAGCGGGAGAGAATCCAGCGATCGCATAGTTCTAAATCTCCTCCGTTATCCGGGACGGTTGGGGTGGGGTTCCCCAATTGTTGCGGTGTCTTGCCATCCAGATTCATCATCACAAACCGGGCAGCATTCCACAATTTGTTCGTGAAATTGCGGCTAGCTTCAACCGAAGCCGATTCATCGGTCTTGCGGTTGTACTCCATCCGGATATCTTGACCCGCCCCAGCCACTTCTTTAATTAAGGTGTAGCGCAGGGCATCGGTGCCGTATTTGTCAATCAGCAATAGCGGATCGATGCCATTGTTGGCAGATTTAGACATTTTCTTGCCGTTCTCATCCAGCACTAAGCCGTGGATGTAAACGTCCTGGAAAGGCATTTTTCCCGTAAAATGCCCCGCCATCATCGTCATTCTGGCAACCCAGAAGAAGATGATGTCAAAGCCTGTCACGAGGGTTGTGGTGGGGTAATAGGTTGTTAAATCTGGCGTCTGTTCGGGCCAACCCAGCGTCGAAAAAGGCCACAAACCAGAAGAGAACCAGGTATCGAGAACATCTGGATCTTGTTCTAACTTGACATTTTCTCCAAATTGTGCAAATGCCTTCTCCCGTGCCTCTGCCTCGGTACGGGCGACAACAAACGGCGTTTCGTCGGTAATTGCGTCGCCTGTTTCACTCACCGCATACCAAGCTGGGATTTGATGTCCCCACCACAGTTGGCGAGAAATACACCAATCTTTTAGTTTTACTAGCCAGTCGCGATAAACCTTCGTCCAGCGTTCTGGGACAAACTCCGGTGAATTCCGATCGTCCAGAAACCCTAGCGCCCGGTCAGCGAGAGGGCGAATTTTGACAAACCACTGAGTTGAGAGGAGGGGTTCGACCGGGACTTTCCCGCGATCGCTATAAGGAACCTTATGCTTATACTCCTCTACTTTCACCAGAACGCTGTCTGCTTCCAGTCGCTGCACCACATTTTTCCGGGCAACAAAGCGGTCTTGCCCCTGAAATTCTCCGGCATTTTCGTTTAAAGAGCCGTCCTTATTCATGATGTTGATAAACGGCAAAGAGTGACGCTGACCCATTTCAAAGTCATTGGGGTCATGGGCGGGTGTCACCTTCACGCAACCCGTCCCGAAAGCCGGATCGACCAATTCATCGCCAATAATCGGAATTTCTCGCCCCATAATTGGCAGCGTCAGCATCTTCCCAATCAAATGCTTGTAGCGGTCATCGTTGGGATTCACCGCCACCGCTGTATCGCCCAGCATGGTTTCGGGGCGAGTTGTGGCTACTTCAACATAGCCGTTGCCATCGGTGAGGGGATAGCGGAAGTGCCACAGATGCCCGTTGACTTCTTGATTATCCACCTCCAAGTCAGACACGGCAGATTGACTCGCGGGACACCAGTTCACCAGGTAATTGCCGCGATAAATCAGTCCTTCCTCATACATTTGGATAAAAGCTTCCAACACTGCTTTGGATAAGCCTTCATCCATCGTGAAGCGTTCCCGCGTCCAATCTACCGAGACGCCCAAACGCCGCAGCTGATTCACAATGGTTCCCTCAGATTCGGTTTTCCACTGCCAAGCCCGTTCTAAAAACTTCTCGCGTCCCACCTCATGGCGAGTTTTTCCTTCTGCCTTCAGTTGTTTTTCCAGTACGGCGTTCACCGCGATACTGGCGTGGTCGGTTCCCGGTACCCACAGCGTGTTGCGTCCTTTCATCCGGTGGTAGCGTACGAGGGTGTCAATCAGGGAACTCTCGAAGGCGTGTCCCATGTGCAAGCTACCCGTGACGTTAGGCGGCGGAATCACGATGCAGTAAGGAACGCCTGGATGATTGGGGTCGGCTTTGAAGACTTGGTTTTCTTCCCAGAACTTCTGCCACTTGGTTTCTGTCGTAGTGGGGTCGTATTGGCTGGCGAGGGCGGGGATTGTTGCGGTCATGCTGGGAAGAATAAATGAAGACGGCTTTACATAAATTTTGCCATACGGTAGGGAAGGGTATATGAGAACGAACCGCCAAGACACCAAGGACGCCAAGAGAAGAGAGCCAAGTGAGGAGGTGGATAAACTTGCGTATGCTGTGATAGGTGCGGCGATGGAGGTGCATCGAGTGCTGGGGCCGGGATTTTTGGAGTCTGTGTATCAGGAGGCGTTAGAGGTAGAGTTTCGGTTGCGGGGAATATTTTCTAAACCTCAGAAAACGCTAGCTGTGACCTATAAAGGTCATCAAGTGGGTGAAGGCAGATTAGATTTTCTGGTTGGTGATGTCCTAATTGTTGAATTGAAAGCTGTTCAAAACCTAGATCCTATTCACCAAGCCCAAGTCCTCTCCTACCTTAAAATGACCAACTATCCCCTTGCCCTGCTCATCAACTTTAACGTCTCCCTCCTCAAAGACGGCATCCGCCGCATCGTTCTCTCTTCCTAACTCTCTCTGCGTCCTCTGCGTCCTTGGCGGTTCGTTAATCCCATGCCCCTTCAAAAAGCAGATGCAATCATTGGCTGTATACTTGGAACTGCTGTAGGTGACGCCATCGGACTCCCTTACGAAGGCTTATCTAAACAACGACAACATCGCCTTTATCCTCAAATAAACAGGCACCATTTCTTCTTTGGTAAAGGCATGGTCTCCGATGATACGGAACACACCTGCATGGTTGCCCAAGCTTTAATCGTTGCGGGTGGGGATGTCCAGATATTTGCGAAACAACTGGCTTGGAAATTGCGCTTCTGGTTACTGGGTCTGCCAGCAGGTATCGGATATGCTACCTTAAAAGCGATTTTGAGGCTATGGCTGGGATTTTCCCCCAATCGCGCTGGTGTTTTCTCTGCTGGAAATGGCCCCGCGATGAGAAGCGCCATTATTGGCGTCTGTTATGGGGATGACATCCAAAAATTACGCGAGTTCGTCAGAATATCCACCCACATCACCCATACCGATCCAAAAGCGGAATATGGGGCTTTGGCAGTAGCGATCGCATCCTATCTATCTAGCCACCAATCCTCTGTTTCTCCCCAAAATTACTATTGCACTCTTGAAAATATCCTAGGCACAGAGGCTGGTGAATTCTTGCAGCTAATTAAAAAAACTTGTGACTGTGCAGATGCCCAAGAAAGTACAGAATCCTTTGCCGCCCACATGGGGCTAAGCACAGGCGTCACTGGCTATATTTATCACACAGTGCCAGTGGTGATTTATGTCTGGTTGAGATATCAGCAAGATTATCGAACCGCCATCCTAGAAATTATTCGTTGCGGCGGGGACACAGACACCACAGCAGCAATTTTAGGCGGAATTATCGGGGCATCTGTAGGCAAAATCGGCATTCCCTCCGTGTGGCTTGATGGTCTCTGGGAAATGCCGAGAAATATTACTTGGATGGAAAGATTGGGAAGCAGATTAACTGAGGTTTCTGAGCGAGCTGTAGGGCAACGACCCTTGTTTCTGCCTTTTTCTGGTCTTTTCCTGAGGAATCTGTTCTTCATGCTTGTGGTGATCTTGCATGGATTCCGTAGGTTATTACCACCCTATTGAGTAGCGATTCACTTATTCCCCTAGTTTCAGCAAACCATGACGGACACCATAAAATAGCCGATTGAGCATGGTTTGTTCTTCTTCATCCAGCCAATCTTTAGTGAGCAGGACAGTTTGCAGCTGGTACTGGTTCACAGGAGT
>NZ_JACJOQ010000550.1:0-8630 GCF_014695635.1 Coleofasciculus sp. FACHB-712
ACTGATATTTGCTCGTCCTGCGCCACACTATAGGAAACGAGTATCAACAGCGAATCATGCAGACTCTGGACAAGACTCACCCCAAACTTCAAGAACTCAAAACCCGCCTCACCGAAATCGACGATATTAATTCAGCGTCTTCCCTACTCTACTGGGATCAAGCAACCTATATGCCGCCTGGGGGTGCAGCGGCGAGAGGGCGGCAGATGGCGACTCTGCGGCAAATTGCCCATACTAAGTTTAGCGATCCAGCGATCGCGCAACTGTTGGAAGATTTGCGTCCCTACGAGGAAAGCTTGCCCTACGACTCTGATGAAGCCAGCCTAATTCGTGTTGTCAGACGCAGCTACGAGCGTGCGGTGCGAGTGCCAGCAGATTTTATGGCAAAAATGTCTCTCCACCGAACTCAGTCTTATGGTGCTTGGGCAAAAGCACGTCCGGAAAATAACTTTGCCGCTGTGCAGCCTTATCTGGAAAAAACGCTGGATCTGTGCCGCGACTATGCCAGCTTTTTCTCTGGCTACGAGCATATTGCAGATCCGCTGATTGATGGTGCCGATTACGGGATGAAGGCTTCAACCGTGCGATCGCTCTTTGCGGAACTCCGTCAAGAACTGGTTCCAATTGTCAATGCGATCGCTTCCCAACCGATTGCCGATGATAGTTGCTTGCACCAAACTTTTCCAGAAGACGAACAGCTAGCGTTTAGCTTAAAGGTCATCGAACAGATTGGATATGACTTCCAACGGGGACGGCAAGATAAAACCCTGCACCCATTTATGACCAATTTCTCGATTGGGGATGTGCGAATTACTACCCGCGTCAGAGAGAACGATCTGAATGAGGCACTGTTTAGCACCATTCACGAGATGGGACACGCCTTGTACGAGCAAGGGATTAACCCAGAATATGAAGGGACGCCTTTAGCCACCGGCACCTCATCGGGGGTGCATGAAAGCCAATCACGGCTGTGGGAAAATCAGGTGGGACGCAGCCGCAACTTCTGGAAATTCTGCTATCCGCAACTGCAAGCAGCTTTCCCAAATCAACTTAGTAATGTACCCCTTGAGACATTCTACCGGGCGATTAATAAAGTCGAGCGATCGCTCATCCGTACCGATGCCGACGAAGTCACCT
The DNA here is from genome assembly GCF_014695635.1 of Coleofasciculus sp. FACHB-712. Lineage (NCBI taxonomy): Bacteria > Bacillati > Cyanobacteriota > Cyanophyceae > Coleofasciculales > Coleofasciculaceae > Coleofasciculus > Coleofasciculus sp. FACHB-712. The sequence continues at coordinate 1,138 of NZ_JACJOQ010000550.1, forward strand.
ACAACCTGCACGTCATGATCCGCTTTGACTTGGAATTGGCGCTACTCGAAGGCAATCTGGCAGTGCGCGATCTCCCGGAAGCTTGGAACGAACGCTACAGATCGGACTTGGGTGTTGTTCCCCCCAACGACAGCGTTGGCGTCATGCAGGATGTCCATTGGTACACGGGTAGCATCGGCGGAATGTTCCAAGGATATACTCTTGGCAACATGATGAGCGCCCAGTTTTTTGAAGCTGCACTCAAGGCAAATCCCCAAATTCCTACCGAAATCGAGCAAGGGAAGTTCAGCACTCTACATAATTGGCTGAGAGAGAATATTTACCAACACGGACAGAAATATACCGCCGCTGAAATTATCGAGCGCGTCACTGGCAATTGTTTGAGTATTAATCCCTTGATTCGTTATATTCAGCAAAAATACGGAGAAATTTACGCTTTGTGATACACAATAGCGTGAAAAGAAGCTAGGCTAGGCATAGCCTAGCCGATTCACTCTTAAGCAAGATGAACGGTGAATTAATTTTGGTTTGAGACGTACTCCTTCCACCTTCGGAAGGGCGTCACCAGGAAAAACATTTTGTAGTTTAGTCTTTGTGAATGTTATTGAACTAATCTAGGGAGTTGTCATGTCCGATTTGATTCAGGCTGTTTTAGAGAGTGATGAAAAAATCGATCTGCGCCAATTTGTGAGTGAGTTACGCCAACAGGACAAGTCGTATTTACTGAGAAACGACATTCTCAATGCTTTTTCCGAATACTGCACAAATCACCAAAAGCCTGAACATTTTGACCAATCCTCCCATTTAGGTAAATTAATTTACTACACTCAAGAAATTATTCGGGAGGATGGAAACATCTGTTTGATCGTCCGCCCAACCATTGCTTCTCAAGAAATCTATCGGTTAACGGAAGATTTAATTGTCGAACCAATGACGGTGCAAGAACTGCTGGATGTACGCGATCGCCTGGTGAATCGCTTCCATCCCCAGGAAGGCGACATCCTAGAACTCGATTTTCAGCCGTTTTACGACTATACCCCGACCATTCGCGACCCTAAAAATATTGGTAAGGGGGTACAGTATCTCAACCGTTATTTATCGAGCAAACTCTTTCAAGACCCCGGACAATGGCTGGAGAGCTTGTTTCAATTTTTAAGCGTCCATTCCTATAACAATCTGCAACTGCTGATCAACGGGCGAATTAAATCGCAGCAGCAACTTTCTAGTCGTGTCAAGCAAGCTTTGGGATTTTTGGGCGATCGCCCTTTTGAGCAAAGCTACGATGAATTTCGGTATGATTTGCAAGCAATGGGCTTTGAGCCTGGGTGGGGAAACACCGCCGGACGGGTGCGGGAAACTCTAGAAATTCTTGATGAACTCCTCGACTCCCCCGATCATCAGACTCTAGAAGCTTTCCTCTCCCGGATTCCAATGGTCTTCCGGATTGTCCTCGTGTCTCCCCACGGTTGGTTTGGGCAGGAAGGTGTCTTGGGACGTCCGGATACTGGCGGACAGGTCGTTTACGTCCTCGACCAAGCCAAGAGTCTCGAACAGCAGATGCAAGAAGACCTCTCGCTGGCTGGGTTGGATGTTCTAGGTGTTGAGCCGAAAGTAATTATTCTCTCTCGCTTAATTCCGAATAGCGATGGTACTTTGTGTAACCAACGCTTAGAAAAAGTTCACGGCACAGATAATGCTTGGATTTTGCGAGTGCCTTTGCGAGAGTTTAATCCCAAAGTGACTCAAAACTGGATTTCCCGGTTTGAGTTTTGGCCTTATCTAGAAAGCTATGCCATCGACTCGGAAAAAGAGCTGCTGGCAGAATTTCAAGGTAAGCCCGACTTAATTGTCGGAAATTATTCCGACGGTAATTTGGTGGCATTTTTACTGGCGCGTCGCTTGAAGGTGACTCAATGCAACATTGCCCACGCCTTAGAAAAATCTAAATATCTTTTCAGTAACCTCTACTGGAACGACTTGGAAGAAAAGTATCATTTCTCCCTACAATTCACTGCCGATTTAATTGCGATGAATGCTGCGAATTTCATCATTAGCAGCACTTATCAAGAAATTGTCGGAACGCCGGATAGTGTGGGACAGTATGAATCTTACAAGTGTTTCACGATGCCGGATTTGTACCATGTAGTGAGCGGAGTTGAGCTATTTAGCCCCAAATTCAACGTGGTGCCGCCTGGAGTAAATGAAAATGCTTATTTTCCCTATTCGCGTACCGAAGATCGCATACCGAGCGATCGCGCCCGGATTGAGGAGATGCTCTTTACTCTCGAAGATCCGTCCCAAATTTTAGGGAAATTGGACGATCCGAACAAGCGCCCTCTCTTCTCAATGGCTCGTCTCGACCGAATCAAAAATCTTACCGGATTGGCTGAGTGTTTTGGCAAGAACGAAGCTTTACAAGAACATTGCAACTTAATTTTAGTTGCTGGGAAGTTGCGCGTTGAGGAATCAAGCGATAACGAAGAAAAAGATGAAATTGTTAAGCTTTACCAAATCATTGAAAAGTACAATCTACAAGGCAAAATTCGCTGGCTAGGCGTGCGTCTTTCTAAAACCGACTCTGGTGAAATTTATCGGGTGATTGCCGATCGCCAAGGTGTCTTTGTTCAACCAGCGCTGTTTGAAGCTTTTGGTCTGACCATTTTGGAGGCGATGATTTCTGGTTTACCGACATTCGCCACTCAATTTGGTGGCCCGTTAGAAATTATTCAGGATAAGTTTAATGGGTTCTACATTAACCCGACGCATCTTGAAGAGATGGCGGAAAAAATCCTGGAGTTTGTATCTAAGTGCGACCAAAATCCTAACTACTGGTACGAAATTTCTACACGAGCGATAGATCGAGTTTATAGCACCTACACGTGGAAGATTCACACAACCAAACTTCTATCTTTAGCTCGGATTTACGGCTTCTGGAATTATACTTCCAAGGAGAACCGCGAAGATCTACTGCGTTACATTGAGGCGTTGTTCTATTTAATTTACAAGCCGAGAGCGCAGAAACTGTTGGAACAGCAAATGCAGCGATAGGGAGTTTCTCCTCTTAATAAATTGGATGCTAGGGGGATCTGACGTGATTTGCATTACGTTTCGATCCCTGCAACCCCCAATTTATTGGGAGCTAAGAGAAGGTCGCAGATAACATTCTTAACCAATGTGTCTAGAGTCGGGCTTTTCCTACGCAAGAGAAGGGAAATAGAGCCTGAAGCGATGCCAATCTCACTTCAGGCAAAAGTGAAAAAGTATAACTATTGGGGTTCCCAGAAGGTAATTGTTCCGTCAAAATTACCACTAACAAGAGTCTGCCCGTTTGGGGTGAATGCGAGTGAGGAGATAACGTTAAAAGACCCTGTAAGAGGATTGATTACACTACCAGTTTGCAAATCAAATAAGTTTAAACTGCCTTCCGATCCGCCTAATGCACTTGCAAGTATCCGATTATTTGGATGCAAAGCAACAGCATTCACGAAAACGGTGCCTGAATCCTTAATCGGTGTAGAGATGAGTTCGCCGGTTTGCAGATTCCAGATTTTGACGATTTGGTTATAAGTCTCGCTGACAAGGGTTTTGCTATCTCGACCAAAAGCGATCGCTCTGACAGCCTCTCCATTGTTGATGGTGCGAATGGGTTTGCCTGACCTAAGATCCCATACTTGGATCGTACTGTCTTCATTCCCACTAGCGAGAGTTTTTCCATCGGGACTAAAGGCGACCATTAAATTCGACTGAGGAGATCCCTGGAAGCTATAGATCGATTTACCCGTGCGTGCATTCCACACTTCAATCTCTGCGTTCCGTGCAGTCATGTTCCAGCTACCAATCGCAAGGCGCTCTCCATCTGGGCTAAAGGCGAGAGATTTAACGTACCAATCCCGCGTGATAGTCCGGATTACCTTGCCAGTTTTTAAATTCCACAGTTTTAGCGAGCCATCGTTGGTCGCGCTACTGCTGGCGAGGGTTTGCCCATTAGGACTAATCGCAAGTGCCCAAATGGTGTCAGTATGACCAGTTAGGGTGCGAATTGGTTGACCCGTTTTCGGATTCCATACTTTGATCGTGCCATCATCGCTACCACTAACCATTAGCTGTCCGTTGGGAGCGATCGCGATCGCTCCCACGCTCCCTGAATGAGCCTCGATGGTGCGAAACGGTCGCACATTTTGCCAAGTGTTGGTGGGTGTTTGAGCCGTTAAGGTGGAGGGAATGACAGGCGGCTGAGATACTGCTTTAAACATAGGCATTGCAGAAACGCCAATCGTTGCCACCACGACCAGCGCCGTGAAAACCTTAGCGGAAATTTGCTGATTTGTCATTTTAGTAAATTGGGACACAACGCACACTACAAAAATGTGTCGCTTTACACTGAGACGTTGTTGATTTACCTGTGTGCCCAGAATTAGAAAATTTATGTAATCTTGCCGTTGCAAATTTTTTAGAAGTATGAATTTGCAAGGAAAGCGATCGCTCGGACTTTTCCGAATCCGGGAAATTAGCTAGAAGCTATACTCGGTCAAAGTTTAAAGATTAGTTGGAGAAAACTTAGATACCAAAAGCCCCATTCCAGAATCTGTTGTGCTACCGTAATAGGTGAGAATAAATTCGGTTGCAGTGTTTGTTTATAGTATTGATAGGTGTTTTCCTTTTGGTCTTGACAGGCTTCTCTCCGAAATTCAAATCTCTACACCCCCTTGATTTTGGAGACAATCTATGTCTATTTATGTAGGCAATCTATCCTACGAAGTTACGCAAGAAGACCTGACTGGGGTTTTTGCAGAATATGGTTCTGTAAAGCGCGTCCAGCTACCCACTGACCGGGAAACAGGTCGTCTACGTGGCTTTGGTTTCGTAGAAATGGGTACAGAAGCTGAAGAAACAGCTGCCATTGAAGCGCTTGACGGTGCTGAATGGATGGGTCGCGACTTAAAAGTTAACAAGGCGAAGCCCAAAGAAGATAGAGGCCCATCTGGTGGTGGTGGTCGCGGAAACAACAGCTTTTCTCGCCGCTACTAAGCTTTAGAAGCTAAACCTTTTTAGTTTCTCCTTGAAAAAGCTGAGACAAAAAGGGCTGAGTAATTTGTAAGCGCAATTAGTTTCAGTTACTCGCATTAAATTTAAAAAGGCTTAAGCATTATGCTTAAGCCTTTTTTTTGCAGGTATGCCTCTCAAGTGTGACGATTCAAGATGCACGTCAACGAGCGACATTTATAGCATTGGTCAAGCTAAAAGTTTCCTGGGGGAGCTAAAACTCGCTTCAATGGGTTTAAACTTTTAGCCCAGATTTTAGTTTTTAGCTATTCAATTTAAAGTCCCTGCGTTCGCCAAATTCGGATGTTTTTGTCATAACTACCCGTTGCAATCGTCTGTCCATCTTGGCTGATAGAGAGGGAATAAATTGCACTAGAATCACCCGTCAGCGTTGTAATTTGTTTCCCAGTTTTTAGGCTCCAAATTTTAATTGTTCTATCTTCGCTACCACTAGCGAGAAACTGTCCATCCGAACTAATAGCAACTGCATAAACCATGTCTGCATGCCCTCTCAGGCGACCTTTGAGCTGCCATGTGGTCATGTCCCAAAGGTAGATAGTTTTGTCAAAACCCCCACTTATAAGTGTCTGTCCATCTGGGGTAATTGCCAAGGAATGAACCGCATTTGTATGTTTTCTGAGGGTGCGGATGACTTGACCTGTAGATAAATCCCAAACTTTGATCGTTTTGTCCTCAGAACCACTCACGAGGGTCTGCCCATCTGGGGTAAAGGCAACAACATCAATCCCATTAGCATGACCTGTGAGGCTTAGGATTTGCTCGCCGGAAGTCAGATTCCAAATCTTGATCGTGTCGTCCTTACCCCCACTAGCAATAAACTGCCCGTCAGGACTGAAAACGACCGAATCAATGGAGCTAGAATGCCCCCTGAGAGTGCGGATGACTTGACCTGTAGCAAGATTCCAGATTTTGATTGTATTATCCTGAGATCCGCTGGCGAGAAGCTGCCCATTGGGGCTATATGCAATTGTGAAAATTGGTTTGAAATGCCCGGTAAGGGTGCCAATTTCTTGTCCGCTGGAAAGATTCCAAAGTTTGATCGTGTTGTCAGAACTGCCACTGGCTAAAGTTGTTCCATCAGGGCTAATGGCGACAGCATTTACCCAATTTGAATGCCCTCTGAGGGTGCGTTCTAGTTGAGCGTTTTCCCAAGCGTTTAAGTTCGCTACTGCAACAGAAGCATCAATTGGAGCCGCGTATGCCTTGATGTTGCTTGGTGGAATTGTAACGCTCGTAGCGATGACTGTGGCGATCGCGCCTATCGTACCGACTAAAGTCCTAGTTTGAGCAGAAAACATAGAAATAACAGACGAATGGGAAGAAATTTTGCACATCTGCTGAAATATGGGCAGTAATTGCAGAATTTTACAGGTCGTTTCTTAATATAGATGGCGATACCCGCTCCGCACACTCTCTGCGGTCAGAAGCTGCATTCTGAGTAAAAATTTATCGATTTTCTGCACAGTTGAGACTCCCGATTAAACAACCAGCGCGAAAAGCACAGCGATCGCCCTAAGACTTCTAGAGCGATCGCGCTGGTTGAAAGTTCCAATTCGATACGAGGGATGCGGGTAAAAAAGGAGCGCCACCACATCCCGATGCAACAACTTCTTAGTGAGGTAGCTTGCTCAACTCAAACCAAGTGCGAGAAGCGACAATTCCATCCGCTACCAAGCCACGGGAGCTTTGGAAGCTTTTCACAGTATTCTGGGTAATTGACCCAAATATACCATCGGGAATCAACTGTAGGACTTTCTGAAGGGTTTTCACTGCTTCACCACGGCTACCTAGTCTCAGTTCCGGCATATCAACGGGGGCACCAGAGTAAAGAGCTTGCCACGTCTTAGCGCCAACAATCCCATCTTCTACTAGAAAGACGCGGTGTTGAAAAGCTTTCACGGCATTTTCGACGGGGAGGTCAAACACATCATCGAAAGGAGTGGCATAATAGCCCCAATGAGCGAGTAGTTGTTGGAGTTCTACCACTGCGCGATCGCGGGAACCTCTACGCAGAACTGGCTTTTTAATCGCATTGGTAGCAGCGGCTTGAGGAGTCATGGCTTCAAATTGATTGGTTGATTGCATGATGAATTTTCCTGGGAAGTGTTGTTTCTACTGTTCCAATCTACTGATGGCAGCCCCGCTTCCCCTTCGCCCTGCTAGGTGTATTTAAACTCACCTTAACCGCTCACCCATTCGTATGAGGCAATACCCACTCGCCCGCTGCTACACGATTCGCTCATTCTGGTGAATTGACCAGTTGTAAAATCTGCACGGGTGTCAACTCCTGTACATTGCTGAAAATCGCAGCAGCACCAGCAGCCTTGAGAGCATTTGCATAAGCATCCCTTTGTTGCTGGTTTTCCTGAACGTGGGGTGGCAAAATGCCCACTGCAATCCAACGACGGTCAGGGTGGAGCGATTCTCCT
>NZ_JACJOQ010000551.1:0-3852 GCF_014695635.1 Coleofasciculus sp. FACHB-712
TCTTCATGCTTGCGACCCGCTAAGCCTGCTAAACCAAGCAGTCCCAGCAAGCCCAACCAGCCCCAATCAAAATTGCGATCGCTTTCAACGGTTCTAACGTCTTGGCGAGCATCGGTGTTTGTAGTTGTATTTGTATCAGTATTCGTTTGAGCAGAAGCAGGCACACTCAAAGGCAGAACCGCCATACTTAAGGAGAGAACGCCAGCTCCAATAAATTTTGATAAATCAGATCGTTTCATAAATAAAGCTCCTTGTCCGCTCTTCACTCACAAACTTATAGATTTCCCTCCAAATCAGAATCAATCTACAGCTATAGATTAAAAACTTCTAGACTCTAACTATAGAGATAGAAAATGTCTCTTCTTTCCACCATTTCCTCCCTCTTTATAATTAGGTAATTTTCAGGGTATAAACCAAATTTAACTTTTTAAGACTGGGGATCAATAATAAGCTTGCGAATTCATGTGAGTTTGGCTTAAGCAGCAGGTAGTAAATGGTAGTCAATGGTGATAGAGGGCTGCTTGGTTTGGTGGCTCTTGCAATCAATCCGCACACCAGGTTGACCAGAAAGTTGCCCGACTGCGGTGAGGGAGCAGCCCATTTCTGGAAAAAGGCGCATGGAATTCTCTTCTAAAGAGACTAAACCTGCAAGGCAAGGGTTCTAAAGTCTCCGTACCGTCTGAACTCTGTTTGATAAAAGCTCTCACAACTTCTGCCCTCTTCATCTGAAGGAGATAGAAGTTGCCAGGCTTTGCTTGTCTCGATAGATAATGCACCCATCAAGGTGCCTCCCTGAGGTGATGAGAATGCTCGCTCCGAGAAATGTTCTTCAACTGATCAACTTCAACTGGTCAATCAGTGTCTCAATCATCGACCGCTTTCGCAACACCGTAAACGTTCTCGTTTACGGTGTTGCAGCCTATCAGCGAAGCAATTGTGGCTGCGGGCAGGGTTTTCAAACCTTTAGAACCAGTTATCGACACCGTAGAACTTTTCTTCTTATCTGAGCATGGGACAAGCAGATGGATGGAGAATTCAGCAGTTTCGGCCTATCTGTTATGGCTGTTCTTTATCCCGAACTCACGGTTACGTAATCTGCGTAGGCTGTCAGCATTGTGCGTATTACCAGTTCCCGCTCGTGTTTTAACCTGACTCTGGAAATTTCCCCATTCTTGAGAATACTGAATTTTTATGGATAGCGCTGTCAAATAAAAAGCGCTATCCGCAAAATCCCTGAAAAGCTTTCAGAATATTTACCGATGTGCTTCAAAAAAAAAGGTTTTGAGGTTGAGGAAAATACTGCTTTAAATTCAAAACTAATTAGTAGCTTTGTAAGTGTATTTAAGGGTTTTACGTAAATATTCAATACTATGAAGAAGCTAAAAAGAATTAGAAAAGCTGTAGACAAAGAATTATGATTTCAGTTATTAATAGACAAGGAAAAGAAAACACACGTCTGCACCGGGCTTCTAAAGTAAAAATAAACTCAATTATTTTGGATGTATTTGCCGGTTGGATGGGGTGAAGTCGTTCATCGCCTTGGTAGAGGTACTCAAATGAAAATCAAACTAATTACTAGTCTGCTCGCCGCTGCTGCTGCCCTGACCGGCGTCATCTCTGCAACTGCACCGGCATCGGCTGAGATTAACTGGGGTTCTGTAAATACTGCACCCACAAAGAATGCATTGAGCCAATCTGATGATTTTTCAAACATCAGCACGCTTATCGATAGCTTAAACACGCAGATCAATAAGTCTCAAGAAAAATACGCATTTCCAGACTTGAGCCTTTTAGGCGGTAAATCATTTGATTTAAGCAAATTAACGTTGCAAAACGATACTGATGTTCGTGCTTACTTCGTCAATGAAGGGGCGGATTATAACAATCAGCTAGGTTATCAAGCACTTGACAGTAACGGCGACATTGTCAAAGATGGAATGGCTTTCTGGGAACTCAACAGCACAGAAAGTATTAGGGAAAACCAAACTAGCTTTACTAATCTAAAGCAAGGAGATTGGGTCAACTTAGGCAACTTCAGTAAAGGTACAACCCTGAATTTCCAGTTGAACGCCAATAGCTTATACGGCACCAGCAACTCCTACGGCATTTACAATTCTGCTTTTAATGCTCCTAACCCTGATGGGCTACAGCACGCCAGAGGATATCTCTTTAACTCCCGTTACCTGGTGATCGGTTTTGAAGATTTGTACGGAGATGGAAGCGAGACTGGCGTGACTCCAGCCTCTGACCGGGATTTCAACGACACAGTTTTCATCGTCGATATCGGCAACCAAAGTCTGCAAAGCGTACCTGAACCATCTGCAACGTTGGCACTGGTAGCTGCAAGTACGTTAGGGATGTTTGGCCTGCGTCGCCGCCGCAACAGCCAAATCAATGGCTAATCCCCTAGCCTATCGCTGATAATCTTTGCAAGTTCAATTAGTCAATAACCCCTGTTTCTAGCCTGCACCCTGCGGGCTTTTTTATTGGAAGCTTATGTAGCAGCTGCTTCGCTGTAAGCTTAGCCAGTGAAGCAGCGCATAGATTAGGATATTTCCCCTAGGGGTAGTTAAAATCATTCAGGCTGAGCCGTGGGATGAGATATCTAACAGCTTGTTCGCCTTAAGCGAGCAATCTGAGGCATTGTAAAGAATATCTGCTCTCTGGCGCTAGCTAAAATAAGGCTATGTCTCAATCTACCTCTGCCTCCAACCCCTCTCACTCCGCTGCTAGCTCATCTGATATGCGGCCTGTCTTCATCCTGGTGGATGGTCACTCGTTAGCCTTCCGCGCCTACTTTGCCTTTGCTAAAGGGCGGGATGGAGGCTTAAAAACAAAGACTGGGATTCCTACCAGTGTTTGTTTTGGCTTCCTCAAGTCGTTACTGGAAGTAATAGCATCCCAGCAACCTCAGGCGATGGCGATCGCATTCGACCTCGGCCTACCCACTTTCCGCCACGAAGCCGACGATACCTATAAAGCTGACCGCGCTGAGACGCCAGAAGACTTTATCATCGACCTGAAAAATCTTCACGACCTTTTAGATGCCTTCAATCTGCCAATTGTGACGGCACCGGGGTATGAGGCAGATGATGTCTTGGGAACGCTGTCACAAAAGGCGAGTGCGGCTGGGTATCGGGTAAAGATTGTTACGGGCGATAGAGATTTATTTCAACTGGTTGACACTGCAAAGGAAATTAGCGTTCTTTATCTCGGTCAAACCTTCTGGCAACGTGGCAGCAATACAGGACCAGTAGAATTTGGGCCAGAGGAAGTTAAAGAGAAACTAAAGGGCATTACACCAGAGCAGGTTGTCGATTACAAAGCTTTGTGTGGCGACGCCTCCGACAATATCCCCGGTGTCAAGGGAATTGGCGACAAAACAGCCGTGAAGTTGCTTACAGAATACGGCTCCCTGGATGGGATTTATGCCTCATTGGATGAGATTAAAGGAGCAGTCAAACAGAAGCTGGAAGCCGGGAAAGAAGAGGCATACCGTTCCCAGCACTTGGCAAGGATCGTTCTTGATGTCCCTCTAGACGTTAGTTTAGAAGACTGCCCGCTGAAGGGATTTGATAACGCCGAGCTAGAACCGCTGCTAGAAAAGTTAGAGTTTAGGACTTATTTAAGCCGAATCCAGCAGTTGCAGCAGGCATTTGGCGGTGTGGCAGAAGAAGCTAAACCCGTTGAATCTAAAGAAGAACTTGAACAAATCACTTTTGATGATGGGGACTCCTGGTTTTTTAGTGCCGCTGACACCGAAGCGGCTAGCAAGGCAGCCACAAATGCTACGAGTAAAATAAGCGCCCAAATTATTGATACTCCAGAAAAACTGACAGAACTGATAAAGCA
>NZ_JACJOQ010000552.1:0-25504 GCF_014695635.1 Coleofasciculus sp. FACHB-712
ACAGCCGCGATCGCTAATGGATGGCTACCTGAAATTCTCTTCCAGTACCGTCAGCAGTATCCTGGGATTCAGACTCAGTGTGTCGTATTTGACTCGGCTGAATTTCTCTATCGAGCCATTACCAGCAGTCAGAATGATATAGGAATCTCAGATATTAGTTTTGCAGAGTTTTCGGAAATATCAGCAACCCCAATTGCTCCCATTCACTATTCTTTAGTTGTTGCGGCAAATCATCCTGTAGCGAATCAAACCTGGTTGAGTTTGAAAGAGCTGCAAAAAGAGCGATGGGTGATGCTAAATACTGGCTCTCCTAGTCGTTTAGTCTTTGAATCTCGGCTAACTGAATTAGGGATAAACTTTTCGGATTTTGCTCAAGTTGAAACTGTTGATACTCTGAGTTTGATGCGAACCTACATGATGCAGGGGAATTATTTAGGATTTGCGTCTAACTTTGAATTTAAAGCTGAATGTGAATCGGGAATGCTCGTTGCAATTCCCCTGCAAGAATTTGCCTTATCCGGTAATGTTTTCCTAGTGTTACCCAAACGATTAAGCCAATCTGCGCTTACAGACTCATCCTCGCAAAATCGGCGATCGCGCAACTCCAGCCCGATGCAAAAGTTCGTTGCTCTTGTTGAGAACCGTCAAGAGCAACAGCAAGCCTCTGTTTGTCCTCATTCAACCCCAGTGCGTTTGCGATCGCCTAACCCGATCATTGGTTCCAACTCTCTGCAACATCCTGAGACAATTGATTTAGCGATCGGTATTCAAAACAGCACGATTCCAACGGTGACCGCTGGCTTAGTAATTCAGCGCTTAGGCTTACTGGAACACTTCTTACCCAGAGAAGGACGCTACAGTTCTACCCAATACCGCATTCACTGGTGCGATTTTTCTACAGGAGCACCCATCATTCAGGGGTTACACTCCGGACAACTAGATATTGGCGTTTTAGGGGATTATCCCTTGTTACTGAGTGCTATCCAGCAAAATAATTCCAGTAGTGAAACTCGACAGACGCGACTAGTGAGCTTTGTTTCGACGAATCCCGATGGTTCCTGTAATGCCGTAATTGTTCCCAATAAGTCCAAACTGCAAAGTATTGAAGACTTGCGAGGAGGTGTGATTGCGGTTCCTTTCAGTTCTTCTGCACATGGGATGGTGATGCGATCGCTCAATTCTGCGAACTTACTTAACGAGGTTAAGCTTGCTTCCCTAGAGAACTCCAACATTACTCAGCCCTTTGGTTATTCAATTCAGGCAGATGGGTATGCCCACTTTGCTCCCTTTCACGATATTGCCTATCGTCAAGGCAAGTTTCGTTATTTGCCAGGTGACAATTTGAATATGTTACCGGCTTTTCATGGTGTAGTGGTGAGTGCAGAGTTAGCAGAACAGTATCCGGAAGTTGTAATCGCTTACCTAAAAGCCTTAAGCGCTGCCCAATATTGGTATACCATTACGCCCTCAGCGCTTTCTCTGATCAGCCAGTGGACAAACCTGGATGCCGAAATCGTCTCCCAAATTCTCAGCAATGTCTATCACCAGAATCAACCTGGGCGTTTTTTCTGCGAGATGATGATTCGTCCCGACTGGATTACTCAACACATTGCCCAACTGCGTCTAGTTCCCGGAAATGAAGGACTAGAGACAATTAACCTCGATCGCTGGATTCAAACCGAATTTCTTCATCAATCTCAGAACTTAAGCAGTTGGTAAAAGGGACAACAAAGGACACGCCAAGCCGCTATCGAAAGCAACACACTTGGGCTGTACGAGCAGTACAAATACGGTTTGCTTCAATCAACCCAACTCCATACTCTTGAGAGTTTCTTCGCGAATCAATTCAAAGACTTGCCGATTGAGATTTACAAAATCTGGTGAAAGCATCGTATCTATATGGCGGGGTCGATCGAGATTCACCACAACTGTTTCTTTGATATGCCCTGGACGAACGCCCATAACCAGAATGCGATCGCTCAAAAAGATGGCTTCTTCAATATCGTGGGTGACAAAAATAACCGTGGATTTCAAATCGCTCCAAATGTTCAGCAGCAACTCCTGCATCATGTGCCGAGTCTGAGCATCCAAGGCTGCAAACGGTTCATCCATCAACAATACTGAGGGTGAATTCACAAGCGCCCGCACAATGCTTGCACGTTGTTGCATTCCTCCTGATAGCTGATGAGGATAAGAATGACGATGTTTATACAGCCCAACTCGGTTTAAATAATCATTTACTAATTCAGTTCGTTCTATTCTAGAAACACCCCGAATTTTCAAACCAAATTCTACGTTCTCAAAAGTAGTTTTCCAAGGTAGGAGAGAGTATTGCTGAAAGACAAATCCGCGATCTGCTCCCGGTCTTTCAACGGGTTGCTCATCCACTAAGACCTGTCCCCTTGTTGGTTTCAGAAAACCAGCAATCAAGTTTAGGATCGTTGACTTACCGCAGCCCGATGGTCCCAACAAACAGACAAATTCACCAGGATTAATTTTGAAGTTTGTTGATTCTAGAACCAGCAAAGGCCCGTACTGGTCTCGTCGCTTAAAGGCAACAGATAAATCTTTAACTTCAACTGACCCTTTCGCCAAGGCGCTAACCTGCTTTTTTGCTAGGGTTGCCACAGCCTCTAAACCTCCCAAAATAGGCAACTTGAATATTCATTTTCAGGGAACTACACACCCTGCTTTTTTGTTACTCGCCAAGGCATCAGTAACTTCGTTAAGAGATCGACAATCAGCGTGCTTATCAAACCCATCAAACCAATCAGCAGCATTCCCATCACGATTGGTGGATAATTCGATGTAACATAAGACTCCCAAGTTAGATAACCCACTCCAAACCGACCCGCCAAAATTTCAGCTGTTACCAAACAAAACCAGGCATTTCCCATACCAATAACCAAACCGCTGGCAATGTTGGGCATCGCTCCTGGCACCACAATATCTTTAAAAATGTGCCACTGTTTAGCTCCCAAACACTGTCCTACTCGCAACAGCACTATATCTGTGCTTTCTACTCCCCGAATTGTGCTGATTAAAATTGGGAAGAATGCGCCTAGAAATGTGATGTACACCATCCCTGACTCTGCATTGGGAAACATGAGAATTGCCAGCGGTATCCAGGCGACGGCGGGAATTGGTCTGAGCAACTCTAATGGAATAAAAAGCAAATCTTCAATTTGCCGAAACCAGCCAATCATGATGCCCAAGCTAACGCCCAGAATAGCTGCAATTCCAAATCCCAGCAAAACTCGTTGAAGACTGGCAGTAATATGCACAGCGGCATTGCCAGAAAAGAATTCAACCGTTGCATTCCAAACTTCAACTGGAGAGGGTAAAAAGGTGAAATTGATGAAGAAATTGAACTGAGTGACGCACAAAAGCTGCCAGATTCCAAAGAATAAAACAATGGAAATTGCTCGCTTTAAATTGCGGCTTTTGAGCAGTGCCAGAATTATAAGCGCTAATTTTGACAAGGAGCGCTGCTTCAAAAATTTGCTACTCAGTACACTGTACTTCTCTCCTTTTGTCTTTCGTGCTGATTTTGGAGATACAGCCATTACAAACCTCTCATTTGAATCAATACGGTTCTATCGTTGCGATCGCTCCCCTTCATTCATCGCGCAACCGCTAAATCCTTTGACTGCGTATTTTTGGCATAAAGCTGCTGCAACTCTTGGAAGCTTGCCACCTTTGCTCCAGCTTTCCCGGCAAATGCTTGTGCATCTTTTTCTAGTAGGAATGCAGATACTTGATCGCCATTGCGAACATAGAAAGAATTTTGGGCGAATAATTTCCAACCTTTGTCGCGATCGTGTACGAAGGCTACAGCTGCTGTCTTGCCCTCAGACTTGAGCTGTTGCAGCTTTGTCAGCATATTCTTGATGGAGGCAAAACTGAGAACTTTATCTTCTCCTTCTACCCAAATCTGAGCTGCTAGTTTTGGATCTTGAATCGATTCTTGAGTGAGTGCATCATTGCCACGAATCAAATTATCCGCCGACTTAGCCACATCCTGTTCGCTAATGTTGCTCTCTTTGAGCGCTTGTTTCAGGTAACTATCGTCCGTCCAACTTACAATATCATCTGGGTTCACGCTGGCATCTAATTTTCCAATCTGCTTCAACGTCGTTACGCTATTTTTGAGCGCAGTGATTTGGTAGGGCTGAATTCTCGGATCGAGCTTTTGAATACCCGATGGACCGAGGAACATATAAAAGATTTCTTTCTCAACCCCTGTCCATTTCTCTAACTTCGCACTAAGGGCTTCTGGTTGTTCCCGGAAACGCTGATTCGCCTCCAACATTGCCCTTAGATAAGCCACCACAATTTCGGGATTTTCTTTCGCAAAGTCCGATCGCACTACAACTCCATGAAAGGTTGGAGTTTCCGTTTGTGCACCATCGTAAATCTTGCGAGCAAAGCCTCTAAAGGGAAACAACTCACCATAGGGCACAAAATCCGCATGAGCATCGATCTGACGGCTTCTCAGGCTCGTGCCACCTACTTCTGGTGATTGACTCACTAACGTCACTTCTTTCTGTGCATCAATGCCCTCATTCTTCAGCGCCCGCAGCAGCATCCCATGCGCCGAGGTTCCAAAGGGAACTGAAATGGTTTTCCCCTTCAAGTCTGCTAGTTTTTTATAAGGTGTGTCGGTGGGAACAACAACCGCATTTCCGGCTCCATTAGGGCTGTAGGCAAGGGATGAGATCAAAACAGTCTTAACGCCATTGCCTTTTTTCTGAAACGTGGTCAGGTTGATCGTTGCCGGAAAGTCTGCCATGCTGCCGATATCAATTTGATTCGCCAACATTTTGTTGGTAATTGGTGGGGCTGATGTGGAGCTAGACCACTCAATTTTGTACTCAACATTTTGATATTTCCCTGTTTTTGGCAGGTACTTCTCCAGCAGCTTTTCTTCTCGGATGACTGCACCACCTGTCACGGTGTTAATGGTTTGGTCTTGGGTACCAATCGCAATCCGAATCACCTTTTTGCCAGAGGAACTACCTGAAGTATTTGCAGAAGTATTTGCTGAAGTATTTGCTGAAGTGTTACTACAAGCGCTGGTAAAGGTTAAGGAAACAACTAGCAGAGAAAAAAGAACACTCTTTAAAGACAATAGTTTGATATGCATACGGCTCCATTCCCGCATTGAATCTACTGCCCCACTTGTTTCACGCAAATCATGTTGGAGCAGTAGCTAGTTTAATCTCCGGTTTATCGGTCGGAATACGACTGTTTTAACAGAATGCCATAGTCAAACACCGAAGACAAGATGTAATCCCCGGTTTATCGATAGACTTTTCGTATTTATAGATAGATTTTTTGAATTGAAGCTGCCAGATTTGGAAACTCGCGCTGGGGGGAAGCACCTTTTAAGATGCTGGCTATGCCTCGCGACGCCTATTCAACCTGCTTTTTATCAATTCCCGCGATCAGCTATAACGCTCAACGTCATTGAATCAATACTGCTGGTCAAGCAGATCGAGTTTCCGGAGGAAGTCCCAGTCTAGGAGACTCCCTCGCCACGACAGTGCAATTTGTAGGGGGAGCAGAATGAGGTGTCCTCCTACATCAGGTTGCCCTTGTCCAACAGAACAACGCCCCAATTTCCAACCGACGATAAGCCGACTATAAATAAAGGGATAAGCCGGACAGGATATTAACTCTTTCGTTTCTCTGCGGCGGTGTCGAGGGGAAGACGAATACTGAAAGTTGCGCCTTGACCTGGAGTGCTAGTAGCCGTAATCGTGCCGCCGTGTGCTTCCACAATCCGTCGCGCGATCGCTAACCCCAAACCCGTTCCGCTGCCTTTGCGCGAGGGATCTGCTGTATAAAATTGTTCAAAAATGCGGGGCAAATCGCTCTCTGTGATTCCGGTTCCCCGATCGCGAATTTTTACTGAAACCTGGGCACCTTCTATATTGCTTGAGACAGAAACTTTAGACTCTGGTACAGAGAACTTAATCGCGTTGTCCAATATATTTAGAAAAGCTTGCAATAGCCGTTCTGGATCGCCTTGGATTTGAACATCCGCAACCTCCACGCTGATGCCAACTTCCTTGGCTATCATGCGAGACTCCATTGCTCGCACCGCCCGTTCGATCAAGTCTCGCAGCTTTAGCGGTTGCTGTTCTAGTGGCGTTACACCAGCTTCGAGTCGTCCCAAATCCAGCAGATCCTTAATTAGCCTGGACAGGCGCAGGGTTTCATCCTGTGCAGTCTGGATGAAGCGATCGCGTAACTCCGGCTCCTCAGCCGCTCCATTGGCGAGTGCTTCTAGGGTGACATAGACGTTGCTAACAGGAGTCCGCAGTTCGTGGGACACATTTGCGAGGAATGCCCGCCGCTCTTTATCTAAGGAAGCCAGCCGTTCGCTCATGCGATTCAATTCACTGGCTAATTGACCCACTTCATCATCTTGATGAATGTTCAGCTTCTCACCTAAATGACCCCCACCCACCTCAATTGCAAAGTGGCACATCGCCTGAATCGGTCTGGCAATATTACGGGCAAGGCTTTCGCTAATCAGCGCACAAAGCAAGAGCGTCAAGAAGAGCGTTCCAAGAACGGTGAAAATGACGCGGCGAAACTGACGCTGAAACTGTTCTAAAGTGATCGACATCCGCAGCGCACCGAGCAGACGACCCTTCCGAAATATCGGTCGCACTGCATACACTCGGTCATCGTTGGATAGAATCCCTTTTGCTACCCCTTGCGTCGGCTGATTTTGTAGCGCTTCTCTCACGCCAGCAACAGCTAACCAGTTAGGGACTTGCCGATCTAGCTGGGGGGCGGAGGTGAATAGCAGGCGACCATCAGGTGCAAAGACGCGCAGGGTGACTGCTTCCGGTGAACCGTAGCGTTGCACTAGCACTCTTACCCGCTCAAGATCATTTTCCTCTAAAGCGTCAGCAACACTCTCGCTGAGGGCTGTTGTCCAGGCATCTAAATCAGCCTGTCTCGTCCTCATGAAATAGGCATGGAAAGAGAACAGAATATAGCTTGCCAGAATAGAAGTTCCTAATGCGGTGAGTGCTAAATAGGTAACTAACAGTTTCCGGTAAATTGAATTCCATCGGATATGAATTGCTAACCAGCTCCTTGAATTTTTCAAAGGTACAACTTCAATTTTTTTAATCTCCCTGTAGAGACTGTTGACCCACAGCGCGACCCCGGAGAACAGCTTTTATGCGTGCGAGAAGTTCGCGAGTGTTGAAGGGTTTGGTGATATAGTCATCTGCACCCGCTTCTAATCCCCAAACTTTGTCAATATCTTGGTCTTTAGCTGTCAGCATCAAAATCGGGATATTAGAAAATGCTCGGATGCGCCAGCAGAGTTCCATCCCATCAATGCCTGGTAGCATCAAGTCCAAAATAATCACATCCGGCACTTGCTTGTGGAACAACTTGAGTGCAGTCTGTCCATCCCCTGCGGTTGTCACTTGATAGCCTTCTTTAATTAAGGCGTAGCTGAGACTGGCACGTAATGCCTCTTCATCATCGATCAGTAAGACGTGTGGCATGCTGAGTTGACCTCTTCGTTCAAGTGTACCAGGTTGAGTTATTCCCTTTTGAATTTTAGATTTTGACTTTGAGCTTTTGAAATCTACCAATAGATAGTTTCTAAAATTAATCTTTTGTTAATTTAAAGCTAACGGGGATGAGTTTAAACGGAAAATGAAAATAGCGATCGCGTGCAGTCAGAACAACACCTTTACCGAGCAACTGCTATAGAATCTTACTGAATGGTTCGGGAAGGTCAGGTACCCGACTTTTTTTAGAGCAGTCAGGTATCTGAAGGGCTGGCTCACAACTTCAATAAGATTGCTAGATTTTCTAGTTAGGTTCAACCGTCGTCTATTTCGACTAGCTTATTTCTTGACGATAAACCCGATTTGATAAAAATTCTTGATTTTGATATGTTAAATTTTTTAGAGAGTATTTGAATTAACTCTTCATTTGCCTTACCATCTACAGGTGGCGACTTTAAATGAACCGTAAGGCTACCGTCCTCAGCTTCCTCAATTCTTTGGTTTTTTGAATTGGGTTTAACCTTTACTTGCTTCTTCATCTGGCTGGGGTGATGGTAATCTGGTTGTAGCTATCATGCGGGTTAACGATAAATTTCATAACCATAGCGATCGCTCAACACAGGTTTTTGTGTAGTGTAGTATACAAATATCGTTAGTATTAACTTCTGCCTGGAGATAGAAGTTTAGTTAGATTAGTCTCTAATATCTTTTATTTGAAAGGGCAAAGCTAAATCTACGAATTTAATCCATTGTCAATAAGTTTTGACGAAAAAAATTCATCCAGAAAAATTGGTCTAAAATTGCTATGATGAGTAGATAGTACGACGATATTCTAAATTTTAAATGCTCGTGTGGCAACCGCGTAGCGGTTGCCACACGAGCGCTCGATTTTTGGCATCCACTGAACTAACTTCACTTTTTTACAACACCACACCAGCATCTTCATCAACTGGATTCCTAACATGACAAAATATAACGTTAGCAATAGGAAGTGGCAAAAACTATCTTGCTGTAAAATTCATCAAGATGATTTATATTTAGCCGAATCTGGACAGCAAGATTCTGAAATATATCATCCAAATATAATAACTAAAACAGATTATCTGCTCAGCAAATCATCTAGGCTGATCGGCGAAAGTCAGGATCTAATCGCCACAAGTGAAGCGCTAATCGCTACAAGTGAAGCGCTAATCGCCACAAGGAAAAAGCTGCTCGTACAATCCAAGCAACTAATATATAGATAAGTAGATACTACAACCCGTCCAAAAATTCGAGCGATCGCGTAGCACCTGCTACGCAGGTGCTACGCGATCGCTTTCACCTTTAAAATCTACTAATAAGTTCAAATTTTGTCTTTTACAATACCTGCTAACATCTCCGTTAACTGGATTCAGAGCATGACAAAACACAAACTGAACAACAGGAAGTGGCAAAAATCAACTTGTTTTGAAGTTCCCCCATATCCTTTAGATTTGGCAGAATCTAAACAGCAAGATTCTGAGATATCCCAGCAAAATATAACAACCAGAACAGACTATCTGCTCAGCAGATCGTCTGAGCTTATCTGCGTAAGTCAGGAGCTAATCGCCACGAGCCAAGAGCTGATATTACTATCCGAACAGCTAATCACCCTAAGCTTGATGCTGAAAGAAAACAGCTTGATGCTGAAAAGCTGGCGAGAAAGATCAAAAGTTAAATCAAGGTTAGGGCATCCCGTTCGGGTTAATTCAGTTACATCTGATTAGCCATCAAACACAGGCTAAAAACTACTGAAAATTCTCCCTCATCTAATCATCCATTTATCCGAGCGAATCGGGGTTTTATCTTTGTAACCTCTAACAATTTGCTGTAACCATAGCCACCCGATGATGCAACCGAGCAGATAATGGGGGAAATCCCACCAAGAAAAGGTGGTTCCAAGCAACAGTTTGCCCAGAAAAGTCGAGCGAATCGAGTCTAAAACAGGTTGGTGCCACAGTTGCAGAAATTCGATCGTGCAGGTGATACCGAATACCCAAATTGGAATTTGGTTCATTGCTTTGCGACTCGGAAACAGGAAAAACCCGAACAAACACCAAAATATTTCGTATAAGATATCACCTGAGAAATCGTTGACCCAGCCGCGACCGAACCCAGTGTATTTCTTGGAGAGCAATCCCAGGGGCACAATAATCAGCAGCGAGAGGATAATCCGCTTGATATATTTGGCGTCTCGAAGCATTGGCTACACTTCCAAGCAGTTCTCAGTTCTGTATTCTATACATTTAGACTAAAGCCGCGCCAACGAGCAGGCTACTGCATCCAACTGAGCTTTATAGCACACAGAAGAGTTCAATATTTCCTTCTTAAGTAGGAGATTAATTTATATCCTAGTTGTTATTAATTACGCAATCTTATATAAATTTTTTATACTTAGACGATCTAATACTCAAGGTAGAGTATAAAGGTATACCAAAAATTATATTCTTAGTTTCTAAAGCTGAATATTGTTGGGAGAATAATAGTCATGAATAATCAAACAGATAACGTAGACAGCAGTCAACGAGTTGGTGAAGATAACTACGATCGGGGGATTGTACCTGCTGAAACCGCAGCACGTAGAGAAAGAGAGGGGAATGCATTTAAAACAACTCCCGGAAAAGATGATGAGGAAAAATCCCCTACTAACGATCAAACAAATGATGGAAGTATCGATACTACAGATGGCTACACGGTAGACAAAGAGGGTCTTTTAAATAACTATGCCATCGAACCCGAAATGTATGTGAACGAACCTGGAGACTTGAAAGCCAAAGAAGAAGCCGAGGCTGCCGAACGCGCTGAAACTGTCTCAGAATTACAGGACGATGAAGAAGGGAAGCTGACGATGGAAGGTGACAAGCGTCATCAAGGGCCAGGATTGATATAACGCAGAAAAATTTAGCTTTTGCGGCTTCTACCTTTTAGCGATGCTAAACAAGTGTAGAGGAAATTTTTAAATTAATTGGCAGGCGACGTGGATGTCGCCTGCTTATTTTTTCTATCTATTTGAATCGCCGTAGCCGATCACAGCAACTTTATGCCGATAGACTAGCTCGGCTCCGTACCAACCCGACAAACCGAGAAGGGTTGCCACAATAATTGAGATTGTAAGCCCTGTAGGCAATATGGCTCCTGAGGTATTGCCCCAACGGAGTGCAAAGTTGGCAATTGTCAGCCCTAGGGCGGCGACATTCAGTACCATGTGTGCCCAGCCAGCACTGCGCTTGCGAACTCGTTCAATTCTCAGAAAGTCCATCATGCCGCTTAGGGCTGCAAGCACCCCGCTTGCCAAGCCAATGCCGATTAGCCAAAAGGAGGCTTGTGCCCAGAAGAGATCTTTTGTCCACCAGTAGGCGAGATCCGCTGCTGCTGGCGTGGTCAAAAAAGCAATGGGAAAGGTGACGATCAGTGGATGTAGGGGATGTCCTGCGATCGCGACTGTGCTCGTCACCCCGCTATCTTGATAATCGGTCTCATCACTTTCAATCAGCGGCGGGATATTGGGAGTTTGTGTCATGTTCTTCTCTATGGATTCTAGGAGTTAGACGAGTGAAAGCAAGCGATCGCTATTAGCTATTAGCTTTGGGTTGCCGATCGTAACCCACTCAGCTAACCGCGAATAGCGAACCGCAAACAGTTCATCACTAGCCTGAAGGAATTTGCTCCACGCGCGCTTCCGCCAAAAGCGTCATTTTTCCCGATTCTAGATTTAATTGTTTGATGCGAAGCGACATTCCTTGTAGATCGAAGTTACTTAGGTTCAACAGTTCGCTCGATTTTTCTAATAGCGCCGCCGTCAGTTCCGGGGAGAGTTCCTTGCCTTCGGTATACTCAACGTCTTCCAGATTGACCTTCTGCCCATTTGCACCAACTCGGGGCACTGCTGTAAAGGCAATTTGCGTGGTTTCTCCAGATTCGCGCAGCAGCACGTCGGCACTCAATGCAATTTTGTTCTCACCAGGTAGGCGAAAATCTACCTTTTTAGTGTCAATAGTCATCGGTTGTCCATTGACTGATACCTGCATACTTTGCAGCTTACTACCGACAAATTCCGAGTTGAATGCCCGGTTGATGTCTGCTTCCGTCAACACAACGTGGGTCGTTGCATCAGTAGGTTTGGTTAATTCAATTTTGCCAAAAGCAGCGCTGAGGGGATTGATGGAGATGCCACGCATTTCCATTTTCATTTCCTCCATCCGGAGGTCTTTGTTCATCACCAAACCTTCACCTTCAACGGTGACTGAATCCACCTGTCCCTGAACCATTTTCAGTGGATCGCTCTGGATATCTACCGCTAATTCTTCTACTTCATCGAGTTGGCTAGATAATCCTATTTCCGCTGCTTTATTAAGTGCCTGCTGCCCCAGAGAAGCATCCTTATTCGTCGTCACGCCCTGTCTCCTGCCCTTGTCTTAATTGAGTCTGTTATTGAGTCAATCTAGCGACCCGTATTAAGAAGTGTATCTGCCTGATGGTGGAATGGTGACAAAGTGATCGGCTATACACAAATTTAAACTCAATATTTCATTCTTAAGATAGTGGCGCGGAACTGTTTTTATAATATCTAGCTTGTCAAATCTCTGTCATCAAAGTTCAGGCTATTTTAAATTTTCAAATATGATTTACGATAGATGCCGAATAACCAAAATAAAAATATACTAATCCAACCAAAAAAAAGAAAAGTCCTAAGGTTTTGAATCTTTTCTATCTTTGGATAGAGCCAATAAAAATTGGACGTTATAAAAAGGATAAATAAGGGGGATCTCTCAAAAGAGAGATGAATCTACTCGACAGAGATGACTATCTTCGAGATAGATTCCGATCCTATGATTATTGAGTGGAGAACAAAAGAATGGTAACGACACTAGATGATACCAAGCGCATAGCGATTGGCATGAAGTTGGCAGATATGAAAGCGCTGCAAAACTTGCTAATTGCTAACGAGCAAAAGTTCATCTCTGCGCTCGCCGATGATGATCTTCGCAAGCGCATACAAGATATGCTTGATGACGATCAGAAAAACCTCGGTGTTCTCGATACTGTAATTATTCAGTACGGTGTCAAAGCCGAACCCAAGGAATCCACAACTAAGATAATTGGTGAAGCTCAGAAGCTAATGGAAAGTTCTGAACTGACTTTGTTTGAAAAAGTATCTCAGCATGAATTGCTTAAGCATAAGCAAACCATGACGGGTCTACTGATTCACAAAGCTGCTCAAGTAGTTGGTGCTGATGTTGAAGCTGCCATTACTCCCTTGAATACCGTTAACTTTGAGAACCGCGCTCACCAAGAGCAACTGAAAGGTATTCTGGAAATTCTGGGTGTTCGCGAACTAACCGGACAAGAAGCCGATCAAGGACTGTGGGGACGGGTTCAAGACGCCGTTGCCGCATTATCAGGGGTATTTGGTAGTGCTGTCACCCAAACCTCCGACCGTTCTGATATGACCATCGGTGAAATTCTTCGCATGGATCATAGCAAGGCGAAGACCTTGTTTATGGAAATTGAGAATTCTAACGATGCTCAAAAGATCCAAGAATACTTCGGTCAGCTTTACAAAGACTTAATGGCTCACGCTAAAGCCGAAGAGCAAGTTGTTTATCCAGCAGTGCGCTCCTATTATCAGGACACGCAGGATCTGTATAACGAGCAAGCTGAGCAAGCTCGGATGCTGGATGAAATTAAGGCGATGAGTCCTTCTTCTTCTGAGTTCAAAGCGAAAGTTCGTCAGCTAAGCGACGCTACCAACCATCACATTAATCAAGAAGAGAACGAGATGTTCGCTAAGCTGCGCGATAATTTCAGCAGCGAGCAGCAACAACAAATGGCAACCGAGTTCAAATCTGTTAAGAGCAAGCTACAAGACCAGATGGCAGCTTCTAGCAAGTAGTAGTGCGCGCGAACAGAATTAACTCTGTAGGGAGGTTTGGAACGTAGTTTCCCTATAGTTAATAAGTGCGATCGCTAACTGCCATCGCTGGAATAAAGCAATTAAATCTAGGAGGGTCTATAAGCTATCCTCCTAGATTTATTTTATTGACGAGTTAATTTTTCTTGAGCGCGTAACTTTACGTTTTCTATTGAAGGAATATTGAAGGAATAAAGTATATCTATCCTTTTTTAGGTGTGAGATACCATTGGTTCAGCTATCCAGCTTTTTAGAGAAGCCGGAGAACTCCCGTTCACAAATCATTTACAGCGATATATTCTTGAAACTTATTTAGATGAATCATCACTATACTCAAGAACCCTAATTTTGCAAACTATCAAAAGTAGAAGTTTTAATAATTTGAATTCCAAATAAAAATCTATAAGTTAAAAGTATTTATCTCCTCTATAAACCATACTTTTGGATTCAGTCGCGGGAAAGATGAATTACTTTAAGAGATTGTGAGATTATTCATAAAGATTCAAAAATCATAATATTTCAAAGAAGGAACAAAAATGGTATCAACACTGGACGATACAAAGCGCATTGCGATCGCACAAAAATTGGCAGACATGAAAGCGACGCAAAATTTAATCATCTCTAACGAGCAAACACTGCTCGGTGCCACTCCCGATCAAGATGTGCGCGATCGCTTGCAGAATATGCTCCAGGACGACCAGAAAAACCTGGGCGTTCTAGAAACGGTAATTGTTCAGTACGGCGTTCCCTCTGAACCCCACGAGACAGTTCAGGAATTTGTTCAGAAGACCCAAGAATTAATGTCTGGTGATAAGCTGTCTCTCTACCAGAAATTAGTTCAACACGAACTCCTGAAGCACGCTCAGGCGATGAGCGGTATCGTAGTTCACAAAGCTGCTCAAGTCGTGGGTGCTGATATTGAACTGGCGATTGGACCTTTAAATGCTGTTAACTTTGAGAACCGCGCTCACCAGGAACAACTCAAAGGACTGCTAGAACTCGTGGGTGTCCGCGAACTGACTGGAAAAGACGCAGATCAGGGACTGTGGGCACGAGTTCAAGACGCTGTTGCAGCCTTGTCTGGTGTGTTTGGTAGCGCCGTCACCCAAAACACCGATAAGCAAGATATGAACATCCAGACGCTCATCCGCCTGGATCACAATAAGACCAACACCATCTTTACAGAAATTGGGGCTACTGACGATCCTCAAAAACTCCAAGAGTATTTTGGGCAGCTCTACAAAGATTTATTGGCACACGCTCAAGCCGAAGAAGAAATTGTTTACCCCAGAGTTCGGTCTTTCTACGGTGACGACAATACTCAAGAGCTGTACGATGAGCAAGCCGAAATGAAGCGGATGTTGGATGAAATTAAAGCGATCAACCCTGCTTCTTCCAAAGACGAATTCAAATCAAAAATTAAGCAGTTGATGGATGCGGTTGGCGATCATATTCGTCAAGAAGAAAGCACGATGTTTGCAGCCATTGACAACAATTGCAGCACCGAGCAAAAAGAGCAAATGTCTAGCGAATTCAAAGCTGCCAAGAGCAAAATTCAGCAAGAAATGGCAGCTTCGATGAAGTAATCGGAAGCACGTTCAACCTCTAAAGCCATACCTCTCTAAACTTAACTGACGTTTGCACTCCCACTACTTACGTGGTGGGAGTTTTTTTGTTTCACTAGGTAAATACACGCCCCCGCACTAGAAGCGTAGGTATACATAAACAAAGCCTGCCTACGCAGACTCAACTAAAAATTCTTCGGCCTACGGGGAGCAGCTTTTGTACGCACAAGACCCACCTTTCAAGGTATAGGCGTATACCCTAGGATGCATCCCATCGCTAACTCCTAACATCTATCAAAAAACCCGTTTTCTAGTTAGAAAACGGGTTTCTATTCTTTCAAGAAAAATCGGTAGTCATCTCAGCGTTAAGCATTGACAACATCGCCACCGTTGGGATGCAAAATCTGACCGGACATATAAGAAGAGTCGTCTGACGCCAAAAAGACGTAACTAGGCGCAACTTCTTCTGGCTGTCCAGCCCGTTGCATCGGCACTTGTTTACCAAAAGAGGCAACTTTTTCCTCTGGGAAAGTTGAAGGAATGAGTGGCGTCCAAATGGGGCCTGGTGCGACGCCATTCACGCGAATTCCCTTTTCCACCAGAGATTTTGAGAGCGATCGCGTAAAGGCAACAATGGCCCCTTTAGTAGACGAATAATCGAGCAGCTGCTGATTCCCTTTATAAGCTGTCACCGAAGTGGTGTTGATAATCGCGCTGCCTTCTTTGAGGTGCTTGAGTGCAGCTTTCGTCAAGAAAAACATTGAGAAAATGTTAGTCCGGAACGTGCGCTCAAGCTGTTCGGCAGTGATGTCTTCGATGCTTTCTTGAGGATGCTGTTCGGCAGCGTTGTTAACAAGAATATCGAGTTTCCCAAGCTCCGCAACCGTATTTTCTACAGCCTGCTGACAGAATTTTTCGTCACCAATGTCGCCAGGAATCGTAATACATTTGCGCCCTTGTTCTTCTACCAGCCGTTTCGTTTCTTGGGCATCATCGTGTTCGTTCAGATACATGATTGCCACGTCAGCGCCTTCTTTGGCAAAAAAGATAGAAACTGCGCGACCAATGCCACTATCACCGCCAGTAATCAACGCCACTTTATCGCGTAATTTGTTACTACCTTGATATTTACTATCGTCTGCCTTGGGGCTAGGCGTCATTTCTGATTCGGTACCCGGTCGATGGTCTTGATGTTGGGGTGGTTGTAGCTGTTGTTCTGCTGGCATTAGTGTGTCCTTAAACTGTGTCTAAAAAAATGAAATCCAGAGAAGATTTCTTGTTTCTATTCACCCAACACGCTAGCAACCCTCCAGATTGACTTAATCAATCTGGAGAGGGAAAAGAAAAGTGAATGTAGTTAACTTTTCGTTGTAAATTGACTGGGCAATTCTTTTTGATCGAGATCCGTAATCGGCGGGCCATTGAGTACCTCACCCGTAGGGCTGAAACGTCCACCGTGGCAAGGGCAATCCCAAGTTTTTTCGGCGTTATTCCAGTCAACAATGCATCCAGCGTGAGTACACACTGGAGAAAGCGAACAGAGATAATCCGTCTCGTCGCGGTAGACGGCATATTTCTTTCCGTTGATGTCAAGAATCTTGCCTTCGCCTGGTGCTACGTCCGAGGGTTCATTGCCCTCCGACTTGAAAAGCCGATCCGCTACAAAGTGCTTGGCGACGCCCAGATTCTCCGTCACAAACCGCTGGGCGCTGGCGAGGATATTCGCGCGATTGGGGTCGTAAAGGTCGCTCCAGGGATTCGTCCGTCCCAGAATCAAGTCGCTTGTTAGCATCCCGCCAACGGTGCCGAAGGTCATGCCGTTGCCAGAATAGCCGGTAGCAACGTAGATATTAGAATTCGCTGCGGTTTTCCCGATATAGGGTAGACCATCGACCGGCTCGTACAATTGAGCTGACCAGCGATAATCGATAGAGGCGACATCATAGAGCGATCGCGCATACACTTCCAAGCGCTCGAAACACGCCTCATTATCCACATCCTCACCCGTCTTGTGGTCTTCACCGCCAATAATCAGCAGGTCTTTGTAGCTGCGTGTATAGTGATACGGCTCCTCGGTATCCCAAAACAGTCCTGGCGGTAATGGCGATCGCAATCTCACTCCGATAACGTAAGAACGATACGGGGCAATTTTTGTGGACATTACATACAAGTCCGGGAGACTGTTCAGATTGTGAATCGGCGTATGAGTAGCAATAATCACATCTAGTGCCGTTACCGTCCCCTGTTCGGTAGAAACTCGACTCGGCTTGTCTCCGGTGATATCGACAACAGATGACTGCTCAAAAATAAAACTGCCACCACCGTCAATCGCCTTCGCAAGCCCTTGGAGATAGGGAATCGGGTTAAACTGCGCTTGATTGGGGAACATCACCGCCGCTTCTACCGGAAATGGCAGTGGCACATCCTTGGTCAAAGCAGCCGGAATCACTAACTTGCTAACCGCTTCCGCCTCTGACTCAATTTCAGACACATCCTGGGATTTTTCAGTGTAAAGATATCCCGGCACTCGCTGAAAATCACAATCAATCTTCTCTTCTGCCACAAACTTAGCAATGCGTTCAATCGCCGCACGACTGGATTCTGCTACCAGCTTCGCATCCGTGTCGCCCAAGGAGGAAATCAGGTCTTGGTAGCGTTCGTCAGCAGCTTCGGTGAGGTGGGCAGTCGTATAGCCGGTGACACCACTGCCAATTTGCGATCCCTCGATTACTGCAACCCTTAATCCAGCGCGTTTCAATAGCAACGCAGCGGTTAAGCCAGTAATGCCGCCGCCTACAATGGCAACATCTACGGTAATATCACTGGTCAATTGCGGGTATTTTGTCCCTTCTGTAGTGTCGAGCCAAACAGAGACGGAGGTTCCTGGTAAATTCATTCAGCGTTCTCCTGAGACAGTATAAATTTTTATATCTAGCGCTTTACCTATTACTGGGATAACGTCTGAAGGCGGAACCTGGTATCTGTAATTAGAAGTAAGTAAACTTTGATACTTTTCCCAGCAGCAATCAACACATAGCTAGTTGATTTTCATTACAATAAGATATAAAAGTTTCTTTTTCAGCAGACTTCAAGTTACCTTTTTGCAAGTTAAGTGGAAAGAATTAAAATGTCTAAATTTTTTAAGACTCTACTTTTATATAGTCCAGCCGTTTTGGGAATGGCCTTGCTGTTAGCAAACAGTGCAGTTGCACAAGAAGCGATTCCCAATAATCCAAATTCTCAAATGCCACTTCTAACAGAGCGTTATGGGTGTCTCAGTGGAAATGGCGATGGAACTTTTCAAGGCAATCGGCCTGTAACTCGGTATGAATTTGCTGCCGGTTTAAATGCCTGCTTAAATCAAGTTGAACAACTCATTGATAATCCTGCTGGAAATCGAGTTAATCAAGAAGGGTTAACGGTTCCAAGAAGCCAATTAGAAACCTATCGATTAGAGTTGGAGCGTTTGCGTAATCGAGTAGATAAGCTGGATACCCAGACAAGAGAACAGTCGAGCCAGTAGTTTTTTAAAAACAGAAAAAAAGAACGGTTGTGATTGAGGAACTGGATTTCTAATCCAATACTTCTCGATTAGTGATGTTACATCCAAAGAAAGCCCCCAAACCCTCTTTTAAAGCTACCGTATACGCACAAGACTTCTTTAACTTGCAAGTCCCGTTTTGATCCCCCAACCCCCCTTAAAAAAGGTGGCGAATTAAGTCAAAGTTCCCCTTAAAAAGGGAGATTTAGGGGATCAATCAACTTTTTGCCCCTTAACCCAAGATGTGCGTACACCGTAGCCTTAAAAGGGGAGCTAAGACCGAATCGCAAGTGTAGGTAGCGCTAAGACAAGTAAATTATCTAACTTCGATAGGATTGAGACCGTTAAACCGCAACCATTTCTTGATGCTCAATCTTCGTTCCCAAAAGTTTCAAGAATTCTGCCAACCAGTTAGGATGAGCAGGCCATGCAGGTGCTGTTACTAAGTTACCGTCAACCATTGCCTCGTCTGGTGGAATATGCACGTAAAGCCCACCTGCCCGGTTAACATCCGGGCCGCACGCGGGGTAAGCGGTGCAACTTCTGCCTTCTAGCACTCCCGCTGCCACCAAAACTTGTAACCCATGACAAATTGCGGCAATCGGTTTATTTGCTTCGGCAAAGTGGCGGGTGATTTCTAATACTTTCTGGTTCAAACGGATATATTCTGGCGCACGTCCACCAGGAACGACTAAGGCGTCGTATTCTGTCGCTTCCACTTCATCAAAGGTAGCGTTTAAGGTGAAGTTGTGACCGGGTTTTTCACTATAAGTTTGGTCGCCTTCAAAGTCATGGATTGCGGTTCGCACCTCGTCCCCTGCTTTCTTATTGGGGCAAATCGCATGGACAGTATGCCCAACCATTTGTAATGCCTGGAATGGCACCATTACTTCGTAGTCTTCAACAAAGTCACCGACGAGCATCAAGATTTTTTTTCCCGCCATTTTCCTAACTCCTGTTTGATTGCTTGGATGTTGCAGTCTGTGGCTCCATAATAGAACCCATAAACAGCAAACTTCCAGTATCATCATCCCGAATCGCGCAGAAAAACGGGCGGTCAACCACCATGCTAAAGGGAGGGTCGGGGGGACCGAATGAGGCTTCTATACCAGTTGCGGCGGCGGCTTCGGTTCCTTCTTCGGTGACTTCGAGAAAGGTTTTATGGATGACGCTGGCAATGGCAATGTCTTGGGCAGACATCTGCTGGAAACCTCCTTCAAAAGCCATTCCCATCCCCAAGGCAATCAGGGCATCATTGAGTGCTACTTCATACTCTAGCTGAAAGCGGGGTAAAACAAGTGTTCCTTCCTCTCGCCAGAATTGGTAAATCCATTGATTCCAGTTTTCAGCGTTCAGATTTTTGTGGAATGCTTGCAAGTTTGAGTCTTGATCTGGAAGGAAGATGTACATACTCACCTGTTCACTACCGTAGGGTAAATTAACCGCCTGAAAGTTCTTACCTTGGTAGTAGCGGTAGGTTCTGTGCTGAGACATCATCGGGTACTGTTTCTGCGTCCCATCAAGTAATGTAAAGGCTCTATCGTGTGTATTTTCTTTATCGAAAGGGCTTGCCCAAATACCTTTAAAATAGATAGCGTTAATTAGGATTAAAACGGTTTGAGGGTCAAGCTTTTGGAGAATTGTCTCGATTTTGCCGTGGGTGTTTTCGCTTACCCAGTTGTTAATAGTTGCCAAAGCATCGGAACTACTAAAGTCCAGGTTGGTTACTTTTGCACCGTAGAACTCTTGGGTTCGCTTCAAAAAATCCCGTTTAAATTCCACATTCTGATTCGCCCAAAGCGAATTAGCGATCGCTAACTCCACCTCGTTATCCAGATTTTCTAGCGATTGTTTCAACTGTAAGTTAGCTTCGTTGACTTGTTGCAAGCTCATTTCTTGCAATTCCAGCGCGATCGCCATTGCCGCTTGTGTCTGCCCCACACTGCCGTTATAGGTCATTGAGAGCGCGATCGCTATGCTTGCTGGAGAAACAAAAATGTTTTTGTCAGGCTCCTGCTTTGTAAGTTCCCTAAATAGTTTGAAGGCAAATTGAGTATTCGCTGCGACAAGTTTGTTATTAACCATTGCATCGTTTCCAATAATTACAGCGAACCGGGAAATGAGCGGTTATCAAAAAACTTAAGGTAATTTGTAGCTAGAGACTCGTACGACTAACTCGCCATCGCGGGGATTCCGGCTAAAGATAAATGCGCCTTCTTCCTTTTCGCCGCCGGAGAGAAAGTCAATTTGTTGTTCGCCAGTTTCTTCAACTTTCCCATTAACCCGCAACTCGGCAATAATCTGGACTGATTCAGCAGTTTCTCCACCAGTATTCGTCACTTCAAAAGGGATGTAGAATTGCTCTTGGGTTTGACGAAGTTCTCTTTCCTTCGCAATGACTGATAGAATTGGGGGTTGATTTTTCTGGGTTGCCCAGTCATACAGCACCAGTCCCACCAGTAGCACCACAATGCACGTCGCGATCGCAAAGGAAACCCATTCTGCAAGCGATCGCGGCGGTCGTTGCTGTTGGGATGAATCGCTATCTTGATTCGTTTGGCTCATGCTAGCAACCTTCCTGCTGCGCCACCTACAGTGGCTGGGAGTCCTAGTAACAATGTATAGCTCAACCACATTTGCCACGGATCGTCAAAGCTCAGCTGGTGGAAGAACCACAACATAAATGTGGCTGCCAGAAGCGACACTAAATAGGAGCAAACAGTTTCGCTTAAGGGACGCTGAAAAAGTCCTTGCTGTTGTTTCCGTTGTTGTTGATTAGTAAAGCCAGCCTGAAAGACAATCCCATAAGAAATTAACAGCGAGGCAACAATAATCGCAATCAGCCACGGAGGGGAAGAAGCAGCGACTAGCATGGGAATTTCGTCAGTAGGCGCAATGTTAAAGGCAATAATCGTGGCACCAATCAAAGTACCCCCAATATCTGCCAAGGTCGCATTGAGACGGGTTTTGTCTGGTTGTGGGGGATTTTCATCGCTGTTAGGAGATTGATAGCGATCGCCACTTAAAAAAGAACGCGCTAGCGCCACACCCAAAGCAAACGGTACACTCTCGAAGATTATTTTTCCTAATGCTTCACCCAAAGAGGTATCGAAGGTGATTTCGCGCAATAAAATTAGGATACTTGTCGCGCAGACGACGCCGATAGCGATCGCTTCAAGGGTATCTATCACCGCTTCACCCGGTCGAATATCCTTATATTTGCGAAAGCCTTCGGTGCGATTGAGCAGGAAAACGACGATAAACGTGGCAGCGATCGCAGCTAGCATCACCGGCGGTTCCGTGAACGACCCAATCCACCAGACTTCCATCGTGTACAGTAGCGGAATTCCGAATAAAAACCCACCCGCGGCACCCCGCAGTAGATCATCCCATTCTTTCGACCAAATGTTTTCGGGTTTATGTTTTGGAGCGCGTTTAATCTTCATTAGGGGGGCATCGACTTTTCATCCGCTTATGCCAAGCCAAAAGTCATTCTCAAGCAACCAAGCCAGAGGCAATAACAGATGAAGCTAGCGGTAAGCCGTTCGTCAACTTATTCCTTAAATGTTATCAAACCCTGACTCTCGAATAATGTAAATCATTCAATAGCCGTCTTATTTGATTTCGGAAGAAATGAACTGCTCCAAGTCCCACAGGGCGATCCAACAAGACAATAGAGAATTTAATAACTACTGCAAGGATTGCTGTCGAAGCAGATAAAAGCCAGGAGGAAGAGAAAATTCTGAATCGTTTGTTTTCCTAACTCCTGGCTTTTCTACCCGATTTTTAAGTTGTTTTACGCCATCTTTTCCCAAACTCATCGAGGGTTGCTTTCGGAATCTGCGTCTGAAGCCACTCCAGCGCATCATCTTGATGAGGCAACCCTTGGTAGTATTTGCACATATTCACCAGATTAACTGGAGGCACTTGTGTGGGGTTGGTGAGCGCATTCCAGGTAGTTGTTCCCACAACTCCATCCGCCTTTAACCCTTGGGATTTCTGAAAAGCAATCACAGCCGTTTCTGTGCCCGTACCAAAACTACCATCAATGGGACCCGGATTAAAACCTTTGTCTTTCAACAACTGCTGCAATTGTTTGACTTTTTCTCCTCGCGATCCAACTCTTAAGGAACCATCGTCTGTCGGAACACCGATTGCACTCAACTTTTGACGAACGGCTTGACGCAAACGGGGTAGTTGAGCGTATAACCAATCACCAGGGCAATCAGTGGCAGAAAAATCTCGATGCCCTTTGATATTATCAGGAGAAATTTTGCAGGAACTGCAAATTGAAACGCATAAATCGACTAAACTATTCCATTGTTTTTCACCCATCTGATGGGTCATGAATCTGCCTTCATTTTCAATTCCCGGCGATTCATTGCCTAGAGCACTGCCAGCATGAGACGAGCGAATACACAAACCTCGTTTAATTTTTGCTAAAGTGCCATTTCTTCCTTCTAGGAGAACGCCGTCCGTTGTATTCAAAAAATTATGACCGGAATCCCACCAGCCGAAAACATCCATGTGGGTATTCTGAACACTTTTGGCAAATTTTTTCGCTCCATCCACAGTTCCTTTCGATATATGGCTGGGGGGATTGGGCGTATCGGTATGGTGAACGATCACGTATTTAGGTGTGGTTTCCTCTGACCACTGTTTGGGGGGTCTGGCCCCCCACTCCTGACATGAAATAACGCTAGCGGTAAAAGGCATGTTGAAGATGTCCTGTAAAGTTGACGGCAGATGAATAATGAGCGTGATGGGACAAACCACAAACGCTTTCTCTAGCACTGCCAGCATCGTTTGTAACCTAATAACTATGCCGCAGCAAGGTAAGTAGCAATTTTTTTCACATTTCTTGATAGCTCAGATTAAGTTAAATTCTTGGAGTGCGGGTAAAAAGTTTTGGTTTTCGTGACTGGGGCGGCTGAGTTTGATGAGAGCAAAGCGTTGAGCGGGAGTGAGTTCTGCCCATTGTTGGGGTGTCAGTATTGCTCCAAATTCTGCTGCCTTTTCCTGAATGTTAGCCGGTATTTTTGTAGCATCCATCCAATCTGGATGAGGTTCTATCGGCAGGTCGCTGGGAGAGACGCCCATGTGTTCTACAACGAATTGGTGCAGTAATTTCCGGTAGGCTTGAGCTTCATCTGTTGTGGTACAGGGCATCTCTACCAGGGTTTGTCGTTCCGCTTGACTAAATTGGTGCCAGTGAGGCAATTTTAGTTTGACGCCGCAAGTGTCTAATTTCATCCGCACCTGCATCGGAATGCAACGCAAGGACTCTACAAAATCGGCTTCAAATTGAAAGAAATTAGTTGTAGATTTGTCAGCCTTCATTAATTTTCGAGGTAATTAATCTATTAAAAATAACAAAAATTTTGATAAAAAACTTTTCCAAAGAAAAAGCTCCTAAAGGCATGAACTGCGACTACTAGGAGCATTACCACAATCGTAAAAAGCTTTCAATATCGGCAGGATTCAAGGGCTGGTTTGTGGAAAGTCACTAGCAGCAGTATAGAGGGGCATCGGGGTGGGGTTTTGCAACCCGGTCGGCGTGCGCGATCGCTGCGTTTGAATCAACGAGACTTGGGTAGTCAACAGGAAACTGACAAAACTGGCAATCACCAGAACCGGCACCATTGCGGTGTCTGAAAGCACGCTGAGAATTACAGTGGAACTAATCGGTGTTTTCGTCACCGCCACGTTAACTGCCGCCATCATGCAAATCATACCGATTGTCGGGTGGATTTGTGGAAAAGCCAGAGAAATTGCCAAGCCAACTGCTGCACCAATGTAAAACAGCGGAAAGATGAATCCTCCCCGGAAACCGGAGTGGAGAGTGAAACTAACTGCTAGCATCTTCGCAAACGCGATCGCGAGCAACATCGTCACTCCAAACGTCGAACCTGTTTCGACAATCGTATGAATTTCCTTTTCGCCAAAAAATAGGGTCTGAGGAAACACTAAAGCAATCAGCCCAATTGCGAACCCTCCCAAAGTAGCCAGCGCAATCGTGTGGTGTTCGATGTATTGAGCCAAGTACCCAATACTCCGGAACAGAACAATAAAGATGATCGCAATCAGCGCCCCTAGCGCCCCCAGCAGTGCACCTTGACCCAAATTAACCAGGGAAAGCTTAGGAGGTGCGACAAAGTGATACATCCCCCCAATCGTCAACCCCGTATTAAATCGAAACACAAAAAAGCTTAAAATTGCCGAAAGCACGGCAGGAATGAGCGCTTCGTAGTATTCCAATCCCCGACGATGGGGAATTTCTAGGGCGAAGAGTGCGCCACCAAGAGGCGCACCAAAGAAGGCACCCAGTGCCGCACTCATGCCGCAGAAAGTCAGCACGCGAGTTGTCGTCAGGCTCAGATTGAGCTTTTGACCCAGCCAGCCGCCAAAACTGCCATTGATTTGTACTAGCGGGGCTTCAGGACCCGCACTGCCACCGGCTGTAATCGAAAACAGGGAAGCGACAATCATTGCCGGAGTTTGGCGTAGGGAAATTCGTCCTGGATCGTGTACCTTATCAACGACTAGAGAAACTTCACCGGGAAGCCCCATGAAGTGCAGTGTGAGACCGACAAAAAATCCCCCAATTGTGGTAGCAATCCACACGTAATTCCAGGAGGGAAATCCGCTAGGGAAGTAAGGATTCAAAATATCAGGGAGCGTGTGCCAAACAAAATGCAGGCTTAATTCCAGTGCGTAATAATAAACCGTTGCAACTAATCCTCCAGCAATTCCAATGACTGCCGAACAGAGGATAATTTGCTGATAAGTTAGTTCGCCTGCACTGTTGAAATCGTTAGGTAATGTATCAGCATATACGTTATGCTCGTTGCTGGCAGTTGTTCGATCGGGAGACGACATAAAATCTCCTCAAAGTCACTAGCAGTGTGAGTAGGAAAGCAAG
>NZ_JACJOQ010000553.1:0-19429 GCF_014695635.1 Coleofasciculus sp. FACHB-712
CTAACTCAAAGAAATTATCGCGGATGCCTATCGGCTGAACTCCTAAAACTTTTTCCCAAATTTTTACTAACCGCAACTCTAAATCATTTTTAGGAGCAACAAAGCTTTCTACTGACTCCTGTTCAATTAAATTGGGTGCAGGTAAAGCGCGTCGGTCAATTTTGCCGTTGGGAGTCAAAGGTAAGGCGTCTAATATGACAAATGCTGCCGGAACCATATAGTTAGGCAACCTATCTTGCAGGAAGCTGCGTAATTCCGTAGCAGCGGGAATTAACCCTGGATGAGGAACTACATAAGCGATTAGACGCTTGTCGCTAGAGGATTCTTTAGAGGCCGTTACGACGGTTTCTTTAACAGATGGATGTTGAGCTAGAGTGGCTTCAATTTCGCCTAGTTCGATGCGGAATCCGCGAATTTTGACTTGAAAATCTCTCCGACCCAAAAATTCTAGATTGCCATCTGTTCTTAAACGACCCAAATCTCCGGTGCGATAAATACGGCACTTTCCTCCTTGAGGATCGGGTAAAAATGCTGCTTGCGTTAGTTCTGGTTTTTGCCAGTAACCTAAAGCAATGTGTTTGCTTTTGATAGCTATTTCCCCATAAATTTCCGCATTATTTCCAGCGCGATCGAGCAATAAAATCTCGGTATCTTCTACTGGATATCCTACAGGAACGAGATTTCCTATTTCGGCATTTTCCTTGTTTATAAAATATTGAATGGTAACAGTCGATTCTGTCGGGCCTAAACCATTAACGAAGATGCAGTTTTGGGAGAAATATCTTTGATATAATGCTACATCTTGTTTAACGACTTCTTCTCCCCCTAAAACTACTAACCGAACCTTCGGTAAAGCTGATTCTTCTTGCGGCGCGGGTAGGGTGGCGAGAAAGTATCGATAGACAGTGGGAGTTGAGTGATAAATGGTAATTTCTTGTTGCTTTAATCTCTCGGAAAAATTGTTTAGATTTTCTTCTTTGATGTCGAGCGGATATAGAGTCGCCCCATTTAACAAGGCTCCAAAAATATCCATAATCGCCGCATCAAAGCTGTAAGATGAGAGCAAAGTAAGTCGATCGCTAGGAGCAATGTGGAGATCATTTGTGTAGTTTCTGATGAAATGCAGAACGTTGCGATGGTTTTGGACGACTCCTTTAGGTTGTCCAGTAGAACCGGAAGTATAGAGAATATAAGCTAAGGTATCTGGTGCAATTGTTATTTGCACTTCGTTTTCAGTTTGGCTGAAGTCAATTTCATCGAGATTGATGAGGGGGATGCTCCCTTGGGTTAATTCTTCAGCTAAAGCCAAATTTTTACTGTTGCTTAGAAGTGCGGTAGCTTGGCAATCTTCCAGGATATAGTTCAGTCTGAGTTTAGGATAATTTGGGTCGAGAGGAACATAAGTTTTGCCCGCCTTTAGCACCCCCAAAATAGCAGCGATCGCCCAAGCATCATGTTCCAATAACAGAGCAATTTTTTCAGAAGTGCTGCCATAAAGTTGCAGGATAGATTGAGCGATCGCATTCGCTTTATCATTTAAGGTGTTATAAGTCCACTGATGTTTTTCAGTCCAAACTGCAATATTGTGTGGATATTTCCTCACCTGTTCTTCAAAGCGATCGGGAATAGATTGCTCAATGGCAGATTTAGGAAACTCTGTATAGGGTTGAGACGGACAGACAATATTTTTACTAGCTTGCAGTCTTTGCCGCTCTATTAGACTCAATAAAGACAGATTACCAATAGGTTGTTCTGGAGCGGTGATAATACTTTCTAATAAAGTTTGAAAACGCTCTTTCATCAGCGCGATCGTTTCCGCTCTGAACAAGTTACGATTGTACACCCATTCAATATTAATTCCGTCTGTATACTCCTGTACGTACAGGCTTAAGTCGAACTTCGTTAAGCGTTCTGGAAAGGACAATACCTCAAGGTCTAAGTTTGCCATTTTTAGGGTTCTATTCCCTAAATTGAGCATATTGAACCACACCTGAAAGATAGGCGTATAGCTCAAACTTCTTTGCGGTTGGAGTTGTTCGACTAACTTTTCAAACTGTAAATCTTGATGAGCGTAAGCTCCTAATGCCACCTCCCGCAATTGATTTAGTAAATTACGAAAATTGAAATTTTCTTCTAACTGAGTTCGCAATACAATCGTATTGATAAAAAATCCGATTACTCCCTCAATATCTCGACGATTTCGACCTGCTACAGGACTGCCAACAACAATATCTTCCTGCCCGGTATAGCGGTAAAGTAGAATTTTAAAAGCCGCTAATAAGGTCATAAACAGCGTCGCATTTTCCTGCTGGCTTAAAGTCTTGAGGCAATGCGAAAGTGTTTTAGGTAACAATTGAGATTCGCTAGCCCCTTGGAAAATTTGAACGGCAGGACGGGGATAGTCAAAGGGTAATTCCAAAACGGGGGGAACGCCTGCTAGCTGCTGTTTCCAATAAGCTAATTGAGTTTCAAGTATCTTGCCTTGCAACTGCTGTCGCTGCCAAAAAGCAAAATCAGCATATTGAACGGGTAGTTCTGGTAACTGGCAGGAATTTCCGCTGATGAAGGCTTCATAAAAACTCGATATTTCTCGAAAGAATATCCCCATTGACCAACCATCAGCAATAATATGATGTATTGTCAACAGCAAAACATGGGATTCTTCACTCAACCGTAGCAGAGAAACTCGCAGTAAGGGAGCGATGTTTAAATCAAAGGGGCGTTGTGCTTCTTCCTTGGCTAAGTCTTGAATTTGAGTTGATTGTTCTTGAGCGGTTAATTCTTGTAAGTTGATAACGGGTAAAGTAAAAATAATTTCTGGTTCGATTACCTGAATTGCAGAACCTTCAATTGCCTGAAAACGAGTCCGCAAAGTTTCGTGACGCTTAATAATAGCTTGGAATGCTTGCTCTAAAGCCGTGATGTTAACTCTTCCTTTTAAATGCAGCGCTCTGGAAATTTTGTAAGCGGTTCTTGCTCCTTCTATTTGCTCTAACAACCACAGTCTGACTTGTACAAAAGATAGGGGGATGTCTCTATCTCTAGGGATTGATGAAATAGTCTCTTCCAGTGGTACTTGAGCTTCTCGATCGAGATTTTCTGCGAGTTCGGCTACCGTTGGTTTTTCAAACAAAGAACGTAGGGGCAAATCCAACTCAAAAGCTTGGCGGATGCGAGATATAATTTGAGTTGCTAATAGAGAATGCCCCCCCAGTTCAAAAAAGTTATCGTAGATTCCGACTCGAACACCTAACAATTCGCTCCAAATATTGACTAAGATTTCTTCTGTTAAATTTCGGGGTGAAACAAAGTTAGTTGAAACTGTCTCCTCAATATTTGGAGCGGGTAAAGCACGGCGGTCGATTTTGCCATTAGGAGTTAAAGGAATGGCATCCAAAAACACAAAGGCGCTAGGAATTGCGTATTCTGGCAGTTTGGTTTGCACAAAACTTCGCAATTCCTTAACTGTTGGTTTTGGCTCTGAATGGGAAACTAAATAACCCACTAAGTATTTGTTTCCTAATTGGTCTTCTCTGGCAATAACGGCTGTTTGTGCGATCCCTGGATGTTGGCTAATTACGGCGGCAATTTCTTGGGGTTCGATGCGAATTCCCCGAATCTTCACTTGCTCGTCTATTCGACCTAGAATTTCCAGCAATTCATCTGGGCGATAGCGTCCGCGATCGCCCGTATAATAAACTAAATCTTGTTCGTCGTCGCGATAGGGATTTTTGACAAATCGTTTCTGAGTTTCTGTAGGATCGTTAATATAACCTAAACTGCGAAATGGCGTCCGCAGCACAATTTCACCGGGTTCTCCAATGCTGCACAATTGGTTATTTTCAGCCAAAATTAATGCTTGAGTTTCCGGCAGCGGCGAACCTATCGGTTGAATTTCAGCCGACATTTTCTCAGGCACAATATAGAAGCACTTCGCTAAAGTTGTCTCCGTTGGACCATAAAAATTAACGATGTTACCCGATTCCGGAAAAGCTTCTCGCCAAAGGCTTACCAAGGTTTCTGTCAGCGGTTCTCCGGCAAAGAATACCCAACGTAAAGCTTTTAAAGAAACACCTGCGGGTTTACCGATTAACCAAGATTGTGCCAAGGTTGGAACGGTGTGAAGTAGAGAAATTTGCTCTCGCTCCAACCAAGGTAAAATAAAGTTTCCGTTTAGGTCAAATCCAACAGGAGGTAAACAAAGAGTTGCGCCATTAACTAAAGGCAGAAAAATATCTCTGAGGATAACATCAAAGGATAATCCTGTTAATTGACCGACTCGATCCGTCGATGCGATTGCAAATGTTTCGCTTTGCCAATGGAGAAAATGGGCCAATCCTTTGTGACAACCTAATACACCTTTGGGAACGCCAGTCGTCCCAGAAGTGAAGAAAATATAAGCAGCATCGTCAGGGAATAGATTAGGTAAATTAGTTGAATTTTTTGAAGGTTCTAAATCGAGAATTTCTCCTGTCTCTGGATTAATTCTGATACAAGGTAAAGATTCTGCTAAATCTGCTGGCGGATGCTGAGTGCCAACGGAGATTAAATATTTTGCTTTGGCTTCAGCTAGCATCAGTTGCTGCCGTTGTCGAGGCAAGTTGGGGTCGAGTGTCAGGAGTACGCCGCCACTGATAAAAACTGCGATCGCGCTGGCAATTAGACCAAAACTTCTGATACCGTATACTGCTACGACTTCTCCCTTTTTAAGTCCTTGGCTTAATAAAATTTGTGCTAAAGAATGAGCAATTTGGGATAATTCGCTATAAGATAGAATGCGATCGCCTTGGCAAATCGCTGGATGTTCTGGCGTTTGCTTCACCCAGTTAACAAATCGATTCGTAACTAATTTATAATCCGGCTGTCCTAAAACAGCAGTGGGATCGGGAGATCCAAGCGGTAATGGCGGACGGGGTAAATCCGAAATGGCTTGGTTCGGATTAGTTGCAATGCCTTCCAGCAAAGCTTGAAAATGCCCTCCCATTCGAGCGATCGTTTCCTTCTCGAACAAATCCCCGTTGTACACCCAATCCAGTCTTATCCCTTCAGCTTGCTCCCGCACATATAAAGTTAGATCGAACTTAGAT
The DNA here is from genome assembly GCF_014695635.1 of Coleofasciculus sp. FACHB-712. Taxonomy (NCBI): domain Bacteria; kingdom Bacillati; phylum Cyanobacteriota; class Cyanophyceae; order Coleofasciculales; family Coleofasciculaceae; genus Coleofasciculus; species Coleofasciculus sp. FACHB-712. Next base: position 5,088 of record NZ_JACJOQ010000553.1, read on the forward strand.
GCAGCTTCCGAACTCGGAATAAATTCTACTGCGAGTCCTGGCATTTGCATTGCCTGGAACTCTAAATTAACCATATTAAATAACACTTGAAATAGGGGATTGTAGCTCAAACTTCGTTCCGGTTGCAGTTCTTCTACTAACTTCTCGAAAGGCATCTCCTGATGCTGATATGCCCCCAATGTTACCTCCCTGACTCGACCCAAAAGTTCTCTATAACTAGGATTCCCATCCAACTGAGTGCGAAGCACAACAGTATTGAGAAAAAAGCCAATTAAACCTTCGAGTTCGGGACGATTGCGACCTGCGACAGGAGTGCCAACTACAATATCTTGCGAGCCGCTATAACGATAGAGTAAGACCTTGAAAGCCGTTAATAGGGTCATAAAAAGCGTGACCCCTTCGCCTTGGCTTAAAGTTTTGAGTGCTTCGCTGATACTTTTATCAAGCTGTTGCGATTGCTTAGCGCCACTGAAAGTTTGAACCGCGGGTCTTGGGCGATCGATCGGCAATTCTAATAAAGGCGGTACGCCGTCGAGCTGTCGTTTCCAGTAAAAAACTTGTTCATCAAAAACTTTTCCTGCCTGCCATTCTCGTTGCCAGTCAGCAAAATCAACGTATTGGATCGGCAAATTGGGTAGTGATGAATAATTACCTTTAGAAAAGTCCGAATAAAGAATTGTAAGTTCTCGATACAGCAAGTTTAGCGACCAACCATCAGAGATAATGTGATGCAGGGTTAATAGTAAAATATGTTCTTTTTCGCCTAAACAAAGTATAGTTACTCGAATTAATGAATCGTTTTCTAGATCGAAGGCTTGTAAACGTTCGTTGTCAATTAACTTTTGTAATTCAATAACACGTTTGTTTCCGGAATACTTCCGTAAATCTACTAGGTTTAAGCAGAAATTAGCTCGATCTCGAACGATAGCGATCGGGCTACCATCGCAGGAAGAAAAGTTAGTGCGTAGAACTTCGTGACGCTCGACGATTGACTTTAAAGCTTGCTCTAGGGCAGTTACGTTTAGCTGACCTTGCAAACGCAACGCCATCGGCACATTGTAGGCAGAACTTTCGCCCTCTAGCCGGTCGAGAAACCACACTCGTTGTTGGGCAAAGGATAGAGGTAAGTCTTGGTTTCTGGGAACAGGTTTGATGGACGTGGGGGCGTCTGGATTAACTTGCTGGAGAAAAGCGACAATCTCTGATTTACGCGATTTCATTTGAGCCAGCATATCTGGGGTCAGAATTCCTGGAGTAGCACTGTACCGCAAACGCTCTCCATCAATCCATAGCTTAATCTCAAGACGGCGCAGTTCCGATAAAAATTCTGTAATGGGTTTCATTATTCTTTTTCGAGATTATTCTATGAGGACTACTAATAAATTATGAATAGGTTAATGACAAAACTCCTGAATTTACTAGAGCTTATAGTATAAGATAGCCGACAGGTTCAAACAATGCCAACAGTTTTAGCTGTAACTGGTAACACTCGCTTGTTCTCCTTTTCCTCTGTGGAAAATCAATTGACTAGCAACAAGGACAATTTATTGATACCTGCTATCGATTTGAGAAACAGAAACTTCTAAACAATTTACTATTGCAAAAGTTGAAAAATTTTTATTAATATTGCAAGAGCTGAAAGAGTTTTATGGCACACTCCACGGTCAGGTAGTTTCCTCTAAAAATAATATGGAGATGTTCTATTGCCTTAACTTCTTTAATCACGAATTCAGATACTAGCACCTGATGATTTAACCAGCATTGGGGCAAGTACGAAATCTTGATTCCTGTCAAAAATTCGGAGTTTATAGGTCAATTGAAGAAGTTCAATTATTCCTCAAGTAGCGATAAATTAGCGTGTAGAAGGTAACTCTAGCTTAGTGCCGCTTATCGCTAACAACGGATTCGCAGATTAAGCTCACATCTTTTACCTTTTCGGGCAGGGCATTAGGAAAGGATTCCTATATATTTCAGCTTTACAGATATATCTCGTCATTTTTCAACGCTTCAGAGTTATCAACTTGAATGGCTCCAGAAGAGCTGTTTATACATCCTCATTCGCACGTTTCTCGACTGGCGAACGCACTACGAGAAATGTGCGTATTCCGGATTGGAAGAAAATCCTCTCTCAACTCCAATCGAGGGTTCCTGAACCGCTGCCAAAAGTAGTAGGGTCATCGGTTCTGCTAGCTTCCAATCTGACCCAACGATGCCGCTGTACTTGAGAAAATCTGGGGTTAACAGGGTGGGATTGAAATTGGAAGCGATGAGGGCAATCGCAAGTTCTTCAAAAGCTGGTGTTGGTGTTGGGGTCATGGAGATATTTATTTATTCTGACGAAGATTAATTTTTACGTAATTGCATTGCTCCTGCAACGGACACTCAGCGCAGCGAGGGTTCTTAGCCGTGCAGACTGCTGCCCCAAAGTCCAGCAGCGTTAGTTCCACTTTCCCACTTCCGCTTCGGGAGCGACTTGCTCTGCCGCTTTCCAAAGCAGCTTGCAGCGCGACTTTACCCGATTGCCTTGCAACCCAAAAAATCGCTCCAAAATGCGAGCAACATTGGTATCGAGGATCGCTAGAGGCTGAGAGAAAGCATTGGCACAGATAGATCGTGCCGTGTACTTGCCAACTCCGGGCAAAGCGAACAATTGGGCTTCCGCGCTGGGGATTTTGCCTTCATATTGTTCGACAATGACCTGCACCGACTGGCACAGCCGTTCGGCTCGGAAAAAAAAGACCCAAAGGTTGCAAGAGTTGGGCAACTTCTTCTACTGGTGCTGCGGCTAAAGCCTTTAGGGTGGGATATCGAGAGATAAAAACGTTGTAAACGGGAGCTGCTGTCGAGGCTCCAGTCTTTTGCAGTAAAAACTCGGCAACGAAGATGGCGTAGGGATCGCTCGTGCGCCGCCAGGGGAAATCCCGCAAGTTCTGCTCTGCCCAAGCTGCGAGTTGGCGGCGAAGCCACTGAAGTTCTGGGGGTTTAACGTGTTTGACCAGGTTTTCCTCAATCTGAGAGATAGTGACCGTCATAGCAGTTGCTTGGCTCTGATTTAGGATAAGTCAATTAGGCTTTTGCCACAGTGGATTTGCCACATAGCTTAAACTTGGTAAAATCTCAAGAAATTTCTCTGCGATCGCGTTACCCAGTTCCTTCGGCTCCAGCTTATGCAGTCCACCCCCATACACTCGACCCTCACCCATCAGTGTCTCATCATCCATCTGATTGAGAGCCTGCCACACCAACCGTAGCAACTCAGGCTTCTTCAAGAGTGCCTTCTCCAGAGCTGGTTTCGGATACAACATCAAGTAGACATTGGTTGCCGTCGCCATTGAGTGATTCAGGATAAATCGGAAGGGTCTACCTCTGCTGGTGTTCTGACGCCCCATATAGGTGCAGAGGAAAGGGGAAGGCGGACGCTTTTCCTGCAAGTACCAAGGGGAGCGATGCTTGCACAGGTAGCGATCGCTAATTCCATTCTCTACTCCCATCTGGAGATATTTCCAAAGCGACGGATACTTGGCTTTCACCTCGTATAAAGGCAAGTTGCACGTCAGTAGGAATAGCTTGCTTTCCAAAATTGGATTACCAACACTATCAGCTTCAATCTCATCAACTGATAAAAACCGGGGACTAGGCAGAATCGGCTTTAAGAACTCAAGAGGCAGTTGGTGAGTAGAAACTTGCTCTGGTGTCAGCACGAAGAAATGGTTAGCTCCAGTCGCCAAACCCCGTTTAATCGTGAATAAGTCTGACAATTTCAACGGCAGAAATTCGGAATTTCTGCCCTCAGAGGAAAGCGGCATTCCCTCAGTAGAGGCGGTGTCCTTAAGCTTCAACTGCTGACTATTGGAATTCCTGTTACTATACCCCAGCCCAAACTTAGTCCACTTGACCGTATGGCGTAGCACCTCCACTGAAACCAACTCTCTCACTTTTGGTGCTGTCAGACTCCCGCCATAAGTGAACTCAACAGCATGATTTACTGGTGGCAAAGCCTTCCTGAACCAAACAACTGCACTAGACACCAGTGCATCTTCAAACTGCACATCATCAGGATAAAAACGATGAACGCGCAGCAAGGTAACGCGATTGAGCAGATACTCCTTTACTTGCTGTCCATAATTCACGTCCATAAACCCACTGGGGATAAGCCACCCAGCCAGAGCATCAGAAGCCATCCAGGCATCTGAAAGACAGAGGAAGTGGCAGTAGAGTCCGGCTAACCCGCTCAGCTTTATACCGGATGTCTGCTCCGTTGTCCTTTTGAGCCGCAGCTTCTCAAGCCTGGTCAAATGATGATGTCGGACATACGGCGGGTTGCAAATGAGCAAGTTAGCTAGAGCTTCGTCAGAGTTGGGAGGTTTAGCTTGGGTGAAGTCAGCGATAGAGAGTTGTAGCGGCGTGTCACCCCAAAGCTTAATCGCTTCATTCCCGTAATGGGGGTCAATTTCGTATCCTACTGCCTCAACAATTTGTGATAGAGGAAATTGCTGCAATAATGCGGAGTAAAAGGAGCCAGTCCCAAAAGCCGGGTCAAGAAAACGAATCTTGAAGTTTGATGGTAATAGCCCTCTGGCATATTCCAGAATGTCTGTTGCCAGTGCCGTTGATGTGGCAAACTGACCAAGCTGATTTCGCTCAGTTTGGGTTTTGGCAGAATCAAGTTGCTTATTTAGCAATGCTCGTGTTAATTCAGTCGCTGACATTCCGCTTAGGTTTTACACTCCAAACAACGCTAAGTCATCGATGCGATGTTCCCACACCCAGTCAATTCCTTCAGCTGCTTCATAGCCCAAATAGCCACTATCAAAGTAACCGCAAAGGAACAGAATAAAACGAATATTATTGCCGTAGTTGAGTCTTAATTGAGCGACTTTAATGGCTTCTTCTTTGCGTCGCTTGTTGGGATTGGTATAGTCCCCAGCGGATTTTGCTTCAATCAGTAACGGTAAGTCACTAGGGCTGGACTGAAGCGGCTTAATTACAGTGTCAATCGGGATATTAACCTGTTTAATGCCTCCCTGTAAGCTCACCGGAATATTGAGCCGAAACGAGAAAGTTCCAGGCTGCATCGTCTGAAAGCTTAACCCAGCCCCTCCCCTAATGTATGAATAGCCACGCTGTTCCAGCCACTGCCTAATTGTAGCCAGCTGTCTGCGCTCTTGGGCATTGCGAACAATCGGGTCAGCAAGCGCACCACATAGACGATCTGCAACAATTGTCGCTGCTCGGTGAACTTGTGTATCGGTCGGTTCCAGCCCGTTCTCCAGCCAGGGAAAGATGTCTTTGTCGGTCAGTCGTGCAATGATTTGACTGATTTTCTGAAGTTCAACATCAACTAATGTACTGCTCATCCGGGGTGAAATTCGCTGTTTCTCTTCCATGTTTTTGACAAGGTTGGGCGGAACTCCCGCTAGACCAATCAGGCGATCGCGGGCGATGGGCGGTGCTGTCGCCATGCGGAGTATAGGCAGAACTTCCGGATGTTGCCGCAATACAGCGGGTGTGATGTTCGTTAGATTGGCTGTTCGGGCTAAGGCGGATTCGACAGAAATAGTGGTGGCAATGCGAGTATCGCGGTACGCTCCTGGAGCAAACTGCATGAACCAACTGTTGTAGAAGTCTACCGACTGGGCGATATCTGGCTTCCACAAGTGGGGTTTGTCGGCGTTGACTGGCACTGCGTTCCTCTGTATGACCTGAATGAGACAACCCTTGATTGTCGCCTCATTTCAGTCGGTATTGTTTATTTAGAGGTCACAATCACTGCTATCTGCTTGTCCTGAAGCAACGCTCCATCTGCTGTTTGCAGGATGCACTCGCGCTTTCATTTGGCGAGTTTTGATGGGGAGGGGAGATCGCGACTCTCTCATGTTCAGCCAAGATTCAGGTATGGAACACCTCATCATAGATTCCCTGCCATATCGGATGCACCCACCCAGCAATGCGAAGTGCCTTTCGCAGAACTGCTGCCGATAGCCCTCGCTCAATGCTCTCAAAAGCAAGTGCCCACCTGGACAGAACACATAAAAATTCATTCAGCTGTTGCGGGCTAAAAGTGGTGAATGCTTCTGTAAAGCGTCCTGCCTGAGCCAATGCTTCACTTGCAATTTCTTCAAGCTCTGTAAAGACTCTATTGGCGAAGATATAACTACTGATTCATGCTACTACGCTATTGAGTAGTTCGCCCTTTGCTAGGAATTGATAACTTCTCCACAGCTTTTCGTTTAGTTTCCTCTCCCCGACGGTCATATTTAGCCACCACCTCCGGCGAAGAGTGTCCCGCTAAAGAAGCCACCGTCACAATATCAACCCCTGCATCCAATAAATCCGAGCAAAACGTCCGCCGAAAATCGTGAGGAGAAAACAGATCGACCTCAGCTTCCAGTGCCCGTTTGCGAAGAATCATCAGCACCGCTTGGGGCGTTAGAGGTCTAATATGGATTCGACCCCGTTTCCAAGTAGGACACAACAGCGCACCTGGAGAACGTCCCCTAACCTTCAACCAATCTTCCACCAGTGCAATAGCATCGCTTGGAAGGTACACCGTGCGGTTTTTCCCCCCCTTACCCCCCCGTACCTTCACTTCCCCCGTACTCGCCTTAAAATCTTTTAACTCTAAAAACACCACCTCAGCCCGACGCAACCCCACCCGAAGAATCGCAATCAAAGCAGCATCTCTAACACCCGCAGGCGTCGAGTCATTATGGCACGCTTCAAATAACGCCGCAATTTCATCCTCGCTTAAGGCACGGCCCCTGAGTTCCGGATTGCTCCGAATCTGAGGTAAATCAATTGCCTTGGCATAAGCAGTCGCATCCATCAAATCCAGCCGCAGCGCTTCTTTAAGTACCCGTCTCAAGGCACACATCATCTTTCTGACCGTCTCCGGCTTTCGCGAGGCCAGTAACGCTCCCTGCACCGCTGCCGCGTGCTGATAGCGCAACGCCGCCCAATTGAGCGTCATCGCGTCGCACTGACCGTTCGTGAGCAGAGACGCGATCGCATCAAGGGACTGACGCATCGTCGGTCGAGAGCCGGGTGCCAAAAGAGAAAGGTACACCGCTGCTGGGTGAAGCGTCAGAGGCAGCGGCTCGGTCAGTATCAACTCAGAGGTGTCCCAAGAGACAATCCGGGGCATAAATTTATTAGAACAACCGTTCTTGATAATACTCCTAATTGTCCGTCATCCGGTGCATTCAAGCCAATGTAGACGAATAAAAAAGTTCTTCTGTGAAAAAGTTGTACGGCGAATAAAAAAGTTGTACAAAATTAGGACTGGCATCACCCACTACCTGTCGCCAATACGCTGTCGAAGCTGGGAACACCCGCTTATACACGAAGAGCCATTCAGAGGGAAAGCCTTGTGTAATTCATATCCGGGATTGAGCGATCGCTATCGCTTCCCCTTTTCGCAAATGGCTAAAAAAGCCATTATTCGAGCGTATTCCGGATTGGAGGAGAACAAAGCTCAAGCGCCAACTGACCGCTCCAGGTTTCCTGATAGCAAGTCACTTTAATCTACGCCGCCTCATTATATGGAGAAAATCACAAAGGCCGACAGATTTGAGTAACCAAATTGTTTGGGTCGCGAGCTGAGCAGTTTAGCCATGTTGAACGAGGAGACATCTAGCTGGCGAGGGCGACCGCCTTTGTGACCTCTAGCTATTGGAACAATGAAGTTGGCAGGTGAGCAAGTTCGGCTCATCGGTTTACCAGCTTTGTGCCGATACCTGAAGCAATAGGACAAATCGATGACTTACCTTTCCTTGCAGGTCAGGGAGTTGGCTTGGTGCATTAGGTCAGAGCATCGATACCATCATGACAGAAGCAGTAACTGTGCTATCACCAATTTTGCTAAGTAACTCAAAATAAATTCCATCTAACAACCGCATGTATCAGACTTACAAACCCCTTGGTACGGAGTTCAACCCATCGGCAGCCGGTGACGCTAGCCGTTAAACGTGACCATTTCTAAACATAAATTCTAGTGCGATCATTTTCCCTGTTATGTTGTACTCCTACATACTGAATCAGTTGGGGGCGCTTCTTACGTCAGGAAAATTTTACATTGACATTGGGTATCCTACCAAGCAAATCAGCATTGGGAAGCCCTTTGTAGTTAACTCGAATCCGACTGTAGCGGAAATTGGTCAAACGTTTAAAATTTCCTTAGCAACGTACTATCGGCACATTGCCCCCCGGAAGAAAACGGGTGATGCGCTCCCCCGTTGCGCTTTTTACCCCTTTGGGCAAAAATGCTGTTATAGAATCCTACAGCCTAATATCTATGACAGACAAAAATTATATTTATCAATATGCCGAAAAGCTACGCACAGCAAGTAACTTGAAACTTATAGTAATAAAACAGTTACTTATTGAAATATCATGCCAATATTTGTCGTGGACAATAAACCCCACAATACATGAAAAAAAAATAAATTTTCATTCTCTTAATTTATCGTGTGACCCAGTCATAGCTACAGCAAATATAGAGAAATTACTTGAAGAGTATTTTATAGATAAAGATTTTTGGACACAGAAAGCTGAATGGATTTTAAGTAGAATTGATGCTTGGGTAAAAGGCAACAAAAATCCTGAAGAATCAAAATTAATCTTCCGTCTCCAACGGGGTATATTAAAAAAGGACTCAACCCCAGAAGACCGTTTAATCGCCGTCTGTGCGATTGCTACCAGTCGGGAATTTATACAAAAATTTAGAATTCTCGAACTTTCACTAGAGGAATTGGAAAAACTGTTAGGTATCAAAGCTCCTGGAAACTTAACCTTAGTTCCAGAACCTCGATTGTATCAGAATTGTGATTTTGAAGCTTTTCCCACTTCAGCTCCTTACAGTACATGGTTTAGAGTTGCTCCTTATCCTCATAAGTGGCAAGAAAAAGGTATTCATTCTAAGTCATTCAGTAAGGGGCGTCTTGTTAAGATTCAAATAGTGGGGACAGATTTAAGAACTGGTAGGGAAACTATTTTAGAGGGAGATCCAGCCTGGAACATTATTAAATCTCTCAACTGGGACACTCTTAAGCTAAATTTAATCCTTTTAATGTATGCATTAAAAGCTAAAGGAAATTCTTTTATTGTCAAAGGAACGGATATCTTAAAAAGTTTTAATAATAAGCGGACAGATTTAAATATTGAAGTTAAACTAAGAAATCTAAAACAGCAATTTGAAATTCTTAGAACACAATCGGTAAAAGTATTATGGCATATAGGTAGCGGAGGAAGTCAACAAAATCTAAATTGTGATTTGGCAATAGAAAGCGCTGGCTTAGATGACATTTTAATGTGGATTATACCTCACATTAGGTATCAAATTATGCCAGAAAAAGAGTTGTTTGTCGAAGTCATACCTGGTAAGGTTTTCTCTCTATTTTATGTCAATGATAATCAAGCAGGTCATCAAATCAGTTACCTTCCCAAAGAGATTGTAGAGCTAGATACTTACAAATATTGGAGAGAACTAGCGATTGGAATTTACACACTTCTTGAATATCGTATCCGTCGGAACAGACATCACAGAATTGAAACAATTATTAGGGAAACAATACCATCAGATGAAATAGAAGCAGCTTTGAGCAATCGTGTTAAGGGAAGCAGACTGAAAAAGCGTATTCTTAAATGCTTTGACTTCTATAAAGCTAAAAACTGGAGTGTTACCCTAGATTTTCCCAGCGGTGGTTTTTCGGAGTTCTTAGAAGGGACAGTCGATATTATTCCGCGATCGCCTATTCCAGAATTGCAATCACGGTTAGAAAGACGAACTCAACCTAAGCCTGAGACTCCGAAGTTACAACCAGCCCCAAAAAATAGTGATTCTGGAAACTGGCTGCGAGAAGCCAGAACAGAAATGAAGTGGAGTATGGGTCAGTTAGCAAAATACTCCGGTGTAGATAAGAGCGTGATCTCTCGGATAGAACAGGGTAAGCGTAACGCAACTCCAGAGACAATGACCAAACTTAGACAGGCATTAGAGTCTGGCTCTTGACTAACCCTTGCAGAAGGCTCCAGAGATAATGACCAAACTCAGACAGGCATTAGAGTCTGACTCTTGACTAACCCTTGCAGAAGACTTTCGGAAAAAAAGTGTTGTCAGTTGGTCTAGAATCCTGCAACGTTTGCTCTAGAATCTTGTAACACCCAATTTTTATAACCTTTACACTGTAAAGGTTGTAGAGGTGTTGTCAACTCAAGATAAGTATTTTAGATCCAGATAAATTAGCTGACAACTCCAAGTTGCCAAGTTTTGGCAAAATTAGTTTATGCCAATATTTCCACTGGGATTTAACCGTGCCAAAGAGCAGGAGAGCTATTGATATGACAGACGAATAAATAAACAACCCCTGCTCGACTCACAGGACAAGGGTTATGCAAAAGACAAAAAATAAGGGAGTTCTATCCGCACAATCGGAGCAATTGACTGCACCGGATGCGCTTCGAGACTCCCCGACAAAAAAAACTTAATTAAACAGTGGTTGCGGGTAGAGCCACCAAACCAGACAGTACGGCTAAAAGTTTTTCGCCGACCAAGCTAATCTTTGCACCGTGCTGACTGCAAAAAACCAGTGGAATAACCCGCTGGTTCCATTTTACCAAGGTTTTAATCTATGCAGTATAGATTGAAAAAATCTTGGGTTAGGGGGCCTCTAACTCGCTCCACGCTTTGCGACACAAGCGTTGGAGTATTTTTATGGTTGCATCAGCTTCTAAAGCCGCTTCTAGGAAAAAGCTGCCTTTACCACCAACCGACCCAGTGGGAGCGAGATTTTGCGAATATTTTAATCACCCGTGGAATTGTCTATCAGCTCCCGTGCCAGAGCCAGGGAGTAAGCCCCAATGGACGACAAAGAACCGCTACCCCCTCCAACCCCGCAATCTCTGGGCAACGTACAAAGACCCGAACATCATCCTAGGGTTGCGATTTGGCAGCCAGACTCGCTACGCACTCATCGATATCGATAGAGGCAGCGACTACCACCCCAACAATGACCCAGAGAAATTTCAATTAATCCTTCAAGCAGCCGAGAAAATTGGGTTATGTCGCCACTTACCCGTCCAGTCCAGCAGTAGCGGCGGGTTACATATTTACTTCTTCTTATCAGAGCCAGTACCCACCCTTGGGTTAGCCAGTGCCATTAAATTCGCCCTCCTAGATCAAGGATTGCAACTAAGCGGCGGACAGCTAGAAATCTTCCCCAACGTCAAACCCTACAGCAAAGGAAAACCCACCAATTACAACGGACATCGCTTGCCCCTCCAAGCAGGCTCCTACCTGCTGGACACTAACCTCCAACCCCTCACCAACGACATCTCCCGCTTCCTGGACGTGGCTTCTATGCATGGGACAAAGCAGGATATGTCCGAGTTGAAAGAAGCGCTAGCCGCCGCCCAACAACGTCAAAAACTCTCCTACCTCCCCCACACAACGAATAGGGCCGAAGTTTGGAAACGACACTTAGAAACTCGGATTCGCGAAGGTTGGACAGCCTCAGGGCAGACCAACGAACTCTTGAAAGACATTGGCACTTATGGTGTTGTATGGCTAGCCCTCAGCGGTCAACAACTAATAAACTACATTGAAAAGACCGCAATCAACGCCCCAGGTTATCAGCAATACTGCTCCCATCAACATGAAATTGGAGTCAGAGCAAGAGAATGGGCCGTTACAACAGAAAGCTTCTACTCTCCTTATTGCAGCTATCCAGAGCGGTCGCGGACATACTCGGACACATTCAATAAAGACACCAGCTCCGGCGCAGCCAACAACGCAGTACCGTTTGGCGAGCGCATTAACGAGCAACGCAGCGCAATGGCCCAAGAGCGGATAAAAAACGCCCTCTCCCACCTAGATGCCACTAATACCCTGCCCAGCGCGGCCACAGCAAGAGCTAAAGCCCTGATTGCCACAACCAAGCAACTTTTCGGAGTAACGGTTAGCCACAAAACCTTATATAAGCCATCCTATTTAAACTTGTGGCATCCCAAATTCCACAACCAAAGGTGTGAAATAAACCAACCAGAGACAGTTTCAAACACTTCTACGCAGGCAGAAATCGTTCTAGTAGAGCCATTAGAAAACCTGATTGAAGAGCCAGAACCCTCATCTGGACGGGATTCTCAAGAAATTCCTACACCCCCCCCATATATGAAGGTTTTATATGCACCGTCTGCCTCGGATGCCCCTCAAAGGCATCCGGGGGCAGCAGGATCTGACTCCAAAGAGGGGTACGGGGAGGAAAAGGCCGTTGAGCCGTCTTCTGAGGTGCCGCTTTTGTGGGGTTGCTCGGACTCGGAAAGAGCCAGAGGGGAAAAGGTCGTTGAGCCGTCTTCTGAGGTGCCGCTGTTTATGCGGGTGAAGGTGAAGTGTCTTGAGTGGCGGCGAATACCGAAGAATCGGGGCAATATCGAGAGGTGGGTCAGAGAAACCCCTGGCGTGGTAATGACCTCTAACGGTCCCGTGCTAGAAACTGAAGTTGTGCAAACTGAAGTTGTGCAAACTGAAGTTGTGCAGCCGCCGCTTGTTTTAGAAGAGGAAGCGATTTCATCCTCCTCTCCCATGAGTGAAAATCCTCGCTTAATACCCGTTGGCGATAATCTTGACAACCCTGATTTATTGGAAATATCCCCTAGACAGAATGGCGCTGCACCTATTGGTAAAAAATGCCTGATTCAGCAAATTACGGGTACGCATTTAGACCAAACAATTGAATGGGTAGAGGCGGTGATGGTTTCAATCCCTAATCCCCCACGGCAAGGGTACTGGGCTTTTAAGTTGGACTCTGGGGAGTGGGTACCGATATTTGGTGAACAACAGTGGCGGCTGCTCTGATGATTGGCATATTTTAAGAAGCACGATTCCTTTCTCGTTCTCTGTACCAATTGGAGCAGCTCCAAAAATTGAAAAGTGTCAGTAGCGGCTCACAAATTGCTCCTGAGATAGTAGAAGAGGGCAGTAACTACCGTCAAACCTTATGAGTATCGGCTGGTGATAGACCGCTCTGGCAACCGTGCTGTGTTGATGGAAGTCCTTGCTCTTGCTCAGGAACGGCTTATTTTAGTTTGTCCGTGGCCCAACAATTACGCCGTTGATTCCGAAGTGATTCGGAAACATGAGGAACTAATGAAGCGCAAGGTCCACATCGCCATCGGCTGGGGACATCTAAGGCATATTAACAAGGCAAATTTTGGTTCTGGTTCAATGCGCCAGTGGCTTAAATCCAGTTCCATTCTCTACCGCGCCCTGCCAAAACTGGAGCTTTAGAACAGAAATATCCAGACTGATTCAAGCTAAAGCGACTGGGAACCTATGAGAAGTTTACCTTCGTGCGCGATCGCTCAGTTAAGTGGGGAAGACTAAATATGATAGACCACTCTACCGTCAGTAACGAGGTCTGCCACGAAACGCCCAAGGCAATGTGGAGAACGTCGATCTCCAGCACATCTAGTCTACTGGTACGGGTGGAATTAAGCTGATGTGCCCATAACAGTTGGGCTGATTGAGTTTCAAGGTCATCTCTTGAGCAGATCAAACAGATGATAAATCCTTACTTAGCTAAAAAGCGTGTTGATAAAGGATGCGAGCGCTTGTTTTATCTAGGCGAAATTTAGGGATACGAGCGCATATTTGCAGATGTGTGCCCTGACAAATTGACAGCGGTAAGAAGGGCGCTGGATAGGATAGGTTTATAAGTAAGATTTTGGCTGAAGTTCTTAGGAGGTTGACGTTGGTTCTAAAGAGAATGCCAGCCCGCTAGCAGGGAGATGGGACAGGGAAACGAGCGGCGGGAGTGTGTTTAACGCCTCACGGCATCTCTCGGTATAGTTACTAAGTTGGCAACCATTTCGGAGCGCCGAAGTCTCGTGTTTAACCCCTTACGGCATCTCTGGGTGGATGTCACGGGTTTGCTGCATTTCTTACAGGGTTGAACCCCTTACAGCATCAGTGGAGGATAAATGACAACTTCAGGAAAGCTTGAAATCACCATTAAAATCAGCGAATTTCCAGCCGATGTAAAAACCGTTGAGAATGGCTGGAAGTCATTTGCAATTGACTGTGACGGGCGGCTTGTCAGCGTTACTGTTAAACCGAAGGTCTTTAAGAAGCTAGAACAGGCACAAGCCGAGTACCCCATGTGGGTGGCAGCGCTCGCTGGAAAGATGGGTCAAACGAGTGAAAACGGCTTTGTGCTACTAGAGCCAAACATCCAAGTTTTTGAGAAGGTGCGATTCGTTGCCTAGTGAATCACGGTACTCAGTCCGTACATAACTAAGCCAGCTAACAATAGCTGAACTTTCAGATTGATATAGGTGAAAATCTTATC
>NZ_JACJOQ010000554.1:0-3119 GCF_014695635.1 Coleofasciculus sp. FACHB-712
GATCGCACTTTATGAACCAATCAACCTTCTGAAACAGGTTGACGAAGATATTTGGATCGTAGATGGTTCCATCGTGCAGATGGCAATGTATGGAGCAAAGGTGCCCTTCCCAACCCGAATGACGATTGTGCGACTGAGCACTGGTGACCTATGGTGCCATTCACCAACAGAATTGACCCCCGAACTGAAAGCTCAAATTGACTCCCTCGGTTCACTGCGCCACCTCATTTCGCCCAACAAAATTCATTACGCCTATATCGGTGCTTGGACTAGCGCCTATCCAGAAGCTGTAGCATGGGCATCTCCAGGTGTTCGCGATCGTGCCGCGCAGCAGAAAATTGCAGTGGATTTTGATGCTGACTTGGAAGATGAACCACCACGTGAGTGGGTAGCAGACCTAGACCAATTAATCTTTCGTGGCGGTCGATTTATGGAAGAAGTCGTCTTTTTCCACCGCAAGAGTGCCACTCTCATCCTTGCCGATCTCATCGAAAACTTTGAACTAAATAAAGTAAGTCAGCAGTTGCATTGGCTACTTAAATTAGGGGGTGTTGCCGATCCGGATGGAAAACTCCCATTGGATTTGCGAATGACATTTCTCGGGAAAAAGGAACAGGCACGTAGCTGCTTACAGCGAATACTTCAGTGGAACCCTGAAAAAGTTATCCTATCCCACGGTCGTTGGTATGAGAATAACGGTACTGCTGAGTTACGGCGTGCTTTTCGCTGGCTTGAATAACGTTTAGACGACAGCAAGCTAACACTTTAATGAAGCGGATAGTGTAAAGGCTCTCATGCTTAGTTTCACTTGTATCTACCGTCGCTCACTTTTGCCGTTAGCCAGCAAGCATTTAGGCCGTTATTAAACTAAATTGTCTAACTGAACGTATTGTGAAGGGCTAGGTTAAGCATTTCTAAAAGCATTTAATATCGTTTGCATTACTTTTTCTGAGCCTCTTGCTTAAAGCTTATTGTCCTTCAATTTATTGGGTTGCCTAAAACGATTTTTACCAGCAATACGCAGGAGCCGCAAGAATTTTGGACATTCAAAATGGTTAGGCGCAGTGCAAGCTGCCGCGTGGCGGAGTCCATCGCGCATCGCAGTCAGTTCTTTAATCTTTTTATCCAACTCATCTGCCTTCGCTAAGAGCAGCGTTCTATTGATTTCAGGGGCTTCAGACGTAAACATTTCACGAATCTCATCGAGTGAGAAACCGGCGCTACGCCCCAAGGAAATCAAAGCGAGCCGTTCTATGATACTAGTATCAAAAAGCCTACGTAAGCCATTTCTGCCGTTCGACTGGATCAGCCCTTTTTCCTCATAAAACCGTAGCGTTGAGGTGGGTAATCCAGAAGCCTTTGAGACCTCAGTGATATCCATGATTTTCTTTGTGCAACGACTGCTTGACTTCAAGTTGACTTGAAGTTGTATCGTATATTTAAACACGAGTAAGCACAAGGCTGACGCGATCGGTTTGTGGCAGATGATGGATACCTTGAGCAATGAAGGCGTTGATATGGAAGCAAGTTTTTGGCAGCAAAAATGGGAAGAAGGAGATATTGGTTTTCACCAAAGTGAGGCAAACCCATTCCTCGTCGAACATTTTGAAAAATTAAATGTGGCGAAGGGCGGTCGTGTATTTCTACCGTTGTGTGGCAAGACGCGCGATCTTGCATGGTTGCTTAATTGTGGTCATCGAGTGGTTGGTGCAGAGTTAAGCGAACTCGCAATTAACGAATTGTTTAAGGATCTGGAAGTGGAGCCAAAAATTTCCACAGTTGGTAAATTAACCCACTACTCCGCCAAGGATATCGACATCTTTGTTGGCGATATTTTTGATGTGTCTGCTGAAGTTCTGGGGCCAGTTGACGCGGTATATGACCGCGCAGCGTTGGTTGCAATGCCTGAAAATAGGCGTTATCAATATACGTCACACCTGATGAAAATCACCCACGTGGCACCGCAGTTGCTGATTTCTTACGAATACAATCAACAACTCATGGATGGCCCTCCGTTCTCAGTCGGTGAAGCAGAAGTAAAACACCATTATGCGTCTGCTTATCAATTGAACTCTGTTGAAAGCAGGGAAATCACTGGTGGATTAAAGGGAAAAGTTGCAGCAATTGAGAGGATTTGGTTGCTCAAAAGATTCTAAAAAGTTAGGTTGATATGCTGAGTATTGAATGGATGTTGTTATACATCCTGTTGGGTTTCTTTGCCGGCTTGATGGCAGGCTTACTGGGTGTGGGTGGCGGTGGAATACTTGTTCCCTTGCTGGTATCCATTTTTAGTAAGCAGGGCGTCAGTGCAGATAACGTCGTTCATTTGGCATTAGGAACGACATTGGCTTGCATGATTATTTCTTCAATCGCAAGTATTCGCGCCCATGCTGCTCAAGGAACTGTATTGTGGAAAGTGGTCTACGGGATGGCACCCGGCATTATGGTGGGTGCCTTTCTGATTACCCGCATCGCCGCCAAGGTCAACTCAGCTTACATCGCTATATTCTTTGCGCTGTTTATGGCTCTGGTCGCGGGTCAGATGTTTCTGAATTGGCGACCAAAAGCTAGCCGAAAGTCGGCGAAGTTTCGTGGCTTATTTCTAGCGGGGACAGGCATTGGATCGGTATCCGCTCTTGCTGCGGTGGGGGGTGGTTTTTTAACAATCACTTACCTCAGCTACCAGAATATGGAGATGAAAAAGGCGATTGGTACTTCATCTGCAATTGGATTTCCCATTGCGATCGCAGGTACTGTTGGGTACATAATGACTGGCTGGTCTCAAACATTGAGCGTTCCCTATACGATTGGCTTTATCTATGTGCCAGCCTTTTTAGTAATCGCGATCGCAAGTTCGATTGCGGCTCCCTATGGTGCTCGCTACTCTCATCGTTTACCTGAGACTCATTTGAAGAAGATATTCGCCGTTCTCTCGCTCATTCTGAGTATCAAGATGCTTTTCTCAGTTGTTTAGTGTTGACCTAAAAGTGTGTTCCTAATTAGTGGGCAGATGCTGTGACCGCCAGTAGGATGGGGACAGAGTGACCTGTTCATCGCTCCACCTAGCTCTAGACGCTGATGCATACCTACACGCTGTCGGGCACTGATTTGAGAGTTTC
>NZ_JACJOQ010000555.1:0-22841 GCF_014695635.1 Coleofasciculus sp. FACHB-712
CGAAAAAGTTGACTACGCTTGGGCAAGTAACCGGGAAATGTCCATCATGGCTGCTAATTCTATTCCCCAGTACCTCGCTACTCAAAAGAAGGCAATTGGTAATTGGTAATTGGTAATTGGGCTTATGAAAAATTTTACCCATTACTGACTTGACAAATAACCGTGCATATTTCCTACTTTTTCATATGAACGAGTCTCAAAATCTAAACACGCAACCCCTTTTGAAAATGAAAATATTTAACAATTGGGATGTTGTTGCCAAAGGCTGGTATATTGCTTGCCCTAGCCGAGAGGTTCGTCAAGGCAAAGCAACATCCTTGGAAATATGCGGACAAAAAATTGTTGTCTTTCGCGGACAAGATGGAAAAGTTCGCGCTTTAGATGCTTATTGTCCTCACCTGGGAACCGATTTAGGAATTGGGCGCGTTGATGGAAATCTCATGCGCTGTTTCTTTCATCATTGGGCGTTCGATGGAGAAGGCAATTGCCAAGATATTCCCTGCCAAGCATCAATCCCCGAAAAAGCTCATCTTCAATCTTATGCTACTGATGAAAAATATGATTTGATTTGGGTGTATCCAGATTCAAAAGCACCGGAAGGTGTGGCAGAATTTGATGAATTTAAAGGCAAATCAATTGTAACAGTACACGACAAAGCATTTGAGCGGAGTTGCCATCATCACATTTGTATGATGAATGGTATTGATGCTCAACATTTGCAAACTGTTCACAAAGTAAACATCAATATGAATCTATCATTGCGACAGAATCAATCTGGCAATGTGATAGATTTTACCCTTCGAGGGGAGTTTCCTAAAACGACTCGTAGAGAACGGCTGGGACGAAAAATTGTCGGCGATACTTATGAATATTCTATGAGATATGCCGATGGCTGCATCGGACTTTTGACGATGATGAAGAATGTTCGGCTTTTTCCTTCACTGCACATGATCTATGCCTATACTCCAGTTGCGCCTGGAAGAACCCGCATTCAACCGATTTATTTAGCAGAGAAAAGAAAAGGAATGTTTGGGTGGTTGGTGACGCAACTATTACTCTTATTCACACGTCTAGCATACTATGCCTTGAAAGGGGAAGATGGGCAAATTTATGACAATATTCGTTATAATCCCAACGCACTTCTGAGTATTGATACGCCATTGGTTAAGTATATGCATTATGTGAATCAACTTAAAGTTTCTCTATGGTCTAAAGATTTTAATATTACAAAATAAACGGTTTTAAATATAGTAACTTTGTTAGCTACAACAACATTTTGTTTGCGAACCGCCAAGGACGCGAAGTACGCGAAGGAAGAAGAAGAGAAAGAAGAGGTTAGTTATTATTTTTATTGTTAGCAAATTAAGCTTTAATTCCAAATTTTGAATTAAATATGAATGAGAAATGCTGTATCATCCGCTTTCCAGGGACAGATTATTCTCCCCTAACCTTGGAGAAGCACTCTAATCTTTCGGAGCATCTGACGGTGCAAAATTCTCCGGTACTCTTTGGATGTCGTACCGGAATTTGTGGGACTTGCATTGTAGTTGTAAGAGGTAATATTCCTCTTCCTCGCAAAGATGAAAAGGAAGTATTAGAAACTCTAGCACCAGGAAATAACCAAGTGAGGTTAGCTTGTCAATTGGATCTCACCAGTGACATTGAAATTGCTGCTTTTTATGATGAAGAATGAAGCCAAAAAATCTTCTATTTCTTATTTTTAATTTATTGCGGAGGATTAGTGAAATTTGAAGATTTCTGGTATGTTGTGGCACTCAGCGAACATCTGAAGCCGAATACTGTGCTGGAACGCACGGTTTTGGGGGAATGGCTGGCAGTTTTTCGAGGAGATGACGGAAAACCAGTGGCATTGCGCGATCGCTGTATGCACAGAAATAGCCGTCTCTCTAAAGGAAAAGTCTGTCAGGGAATGCTCCAATGTCCCTACCACGGCTGGGTTTACGACAAAACTGGGAAGGTAGTCGCTGTCCCCGCAGAGGGAGAAGATTTTAAGGTGACTCATGCTCGTCGCACTCAGCATTATGACACTAGAGAGCAGGATGGATACGTCTATGTGAGGCTGGCACAAAAGCCGAGTGAGGAGTTTGAGCCTTTTCAAATGCCTTACTACGGAAAGCCTGGATGGGAGACGGTACGGGTTATTAACCGTTTTCGGAACAACGTTACCAACTGTGCGGAAAATTTTATCGATATTCCTCACACCGCCTCGGTTCACCCTGGGGTATTTCGCACCTCTCGCAAGCAAAAGCTGGAAATGATGGTAGAGAGGCGAGACGGCTCAGTTTTCGCAGAATACCGCAACGAAACGACAAATCTCGGCTGGTATACCCGCTTTCTAAATCGGAAAGGTTACGAGATCCGGCACACAGATAGCTTTCATATGCCAAACGTTACCAGCGTGGAATACGATATGGCACCGAAAAGAAGGCTTTTTATTACTAGCCAATCGATTCCGGAAGCGGAGGACTCTACTCTCGTCTATACCGACGTCACTTTTAACTACGGCATTTGGAACAAGATTGCGCGTCCGTTTGTTCGCTGGACTGCCCAATATATTATCCGTCAGGATGTGGAAGCGCTTGGTATTCAGCAAGAGGTAATCGAAAAGTACGGCACCCAGTTTGCCAATACGCCAGCTGACACAATCCACGTCCTAGTTGAATCGATTCGGAGCAAGATTGAAGCAGGAGAAGATCCTAGAACTCTCTTGGATAAGTCTGTTCAAGTAACCTTCTGGGTTTAATTCGGTGGAAGTATATCAATGCTTGTAAAAACATCACTTGGCATCCGGAACCCCACCCCAACCCTCCCCGTTAACGGGGAGGGAGAAATCCTACTTCCCCTCGTTAACCAGGGAAATGCGGCGGGTTCTATAACCCCACCCCAACCCTCCCGGTTAACGAGGAGGGAGAAATCCTATTTCCCCTCGTTAGCGAGGGAAATTCAGCGGGTATAGAAAAACCTCTCCCCACACTCCGGCACCCCTCTCCGTTAACGGAGAGGGGTTGGGGGTGAGGTTCCAAATGATGACGATTCAAACGAATTCAATATCAGGCAACATTCCCTAAATTGAGCGATTAGCGATGGGAGTATTCTTTACTTTTGCGATCTTAATGACGCTGACTGTGGCGAATCAGCGCAGTTTTACCGCCTTGCGAATGAGAACCTATGAGGACTGGATTTTAGATGCTGTTGGTCTGTTTTTTCAGGGTGTTCTCATCCCAATTCTTCAGCTGACAGTAGTTTACCATCTGTACCACTATCTTCTACCCAGCGATCGCGCCTTGCTTGCTCTGCCTCCAGTCGCGGCATTCTTGCTGAGCTTCGTGTTTGTGGATTACATCTACTACTGGAACCATCGCTTGCTACATAATCGGTGGCTCTGGTCTCTCCACGCGGTTCATCATACCAGCACCGAAATGAATGTCTTGTCTACTTCTAGAAATACTCTGTGGACGAGCTTTTTGATCGTCTACTTATGGGTTCACGCTCTATTTATTTATCTGCTGCAAGATCCCACATGGTACATCGCCGGTGTCAGTCTTAGCTCAGCTTTAGACTTGTGGCGTCACAGCACCATAACTCCAACACCAAACTCTTCGCTGTATCGCTGGTTATCGACTTTGCTGATACTACCTCAAGATCATGCTTGGCACCATGCGAGTAGCTCAGTTTGTGGCAATTACGGAGCCAACTTTAAGCTTTGGGATCGGATGCACGGAACGTATTATAAAAGTGATCGCGTACCGGATTCTTTGGGGGTCAAAATCAACCTCACCTTAACTCAGAAGCTACTGTGGCCTTGGAAGAATTAGCAACTAAAAATTAAAAAATTGGCTTCTTCATTTTTAATGCAAGCATTTTTGATTTCACTATGACTTTCCTCGGAACCATACTCTCCTGTTTTCCCGCCTTAGTTATCCTGATTGCGATCGCGTCTTTTCTGGGGATCTGCTTCTTTCCAGGAATCTTCAGCATCTCGGCTCTTTTCCTTTCTCTGTATGGGTTTCCCCTGTTGGTGTATCGCCTCCACGAGCGTTTTTACCCAGTTAAGGAAGGGATCAGCTATCTAGGCAGCAAAGAGTATTCACCCTGGTGGGGAAGTCACCAAATCCAAGTTATCTACATTGCATTTCCAGCGCTGGAAACCCTGCTACGCCTGATTCCTGGTGCTTTTTCTCTATGGCTGAGACTGTGGGGAGCCAAGATTGGTAAAAGCGTTTACTGGACACCGCAGTTAGAAATAGCCGATCGCGGACTGATTGAGGTAGGCGATCGCGCAGTTTTCGGTCACGGAGTAGGCATCTACCCCCACATCATCAAACCTAGAAAACAGGACTTGATGCTGTATGTCAAAAAAGTGAAAATCGGCAGCAATGTCTTCCTAGGAGCCTGGAATCACATTGGCCCCGGAGTTGTAGTTGAGGAAGGAACCTACGTTCCGGTTGCGACCCACATTTATCCCAACAAGAAATTCAAGTGATATCCAACCGAAGGCAACAAACACACCGCCTCCGACTCCCTTTTTGACTCCCGAAGCCCCTCTTAACTTCCGGCTCCCCTCTCCGCCAGCGGAGAGGGGCTGGGGGTGAGGTTCCAAATTAATCCCCCAAACAAATTTGATATGATGCGCCCTATTGTCAAGCTTTTCGGACAGCTTCTTTCCCCTTACGCCAATCACTTCTTTCAAGCACTAGAAAATCCCGAAAGAACGCAGCAATCCGTTCAAGAGGAAATTGTAGACAATCTTGCCAAGAGTGAATATGGCAAATTTTTAGGTATCCGATCGGTTGCAGATTGGCATCGCATTCCGATTGTTAACTACGACGATCTCAAAGAGTGGATCGAGCGGCAAAAAACAACCCAGCAGCCAATCTTGACACCAGAATCGATTCTCTTTTACGAAAAGACTTCCGGAAGTAGTGGCTCGGCAAAATCCATTCCTTACACCAAATCTCTTCGAGCTACCTTTAACCAGATGTTCTGTGTTTGGGCACATGATCTGATTCAGCATGGCCCAGGATTTTCTACGGGTAAGATATACTTCTGCATCTCTCCCCGGCTTGATACTGCAAGCCCAAATAGCATTCCCGTCGGATTGGAGGATGATTCGGAGTATCTGGACGAATGGTTAATGTTATTTCTTCGTCCTTTTCTGGTTTCTCCTCCCGGATTGAATCGCCTTCGCAATGCAGAGGAATTCAAGGAGAAACTTGCCCACGCGCTCCTACTCGAAGAAAATCTGGAAGTTATCTCGATTTGGAGTCCAAGTTTCCTTCGCGTACAACTCGACTACATCCAGACGCATCGAGTACGACTGTGGAAAGAACTCAAAAACAAAATGTCAGCAAAGCGCTCTAAACTCCTCTTGGAGCCAGAAATTCCGTGGAAGCTGCTTTGGCAAGAATTGAAGCTTATTTCCTGCTGGGATAGCGCGAATGCTGCGGATGGTGCAGGATTTTTGCGATCGCTGTTTCCGGGTGTCATGGTGCAGGGAAAAGGACTCCTCGCCACCGAAGCACCTATGACAATTCCCCTAATTGAGGCAAAGGGATGCGTCCCGATGCTCGATCAGGTGTTCTTTGAGTTTGAGGATGGAGAGGGGAAAATCCACCGACTTCACGAGATTGTGGCGGGGATTGACTACGAGATCATTATTTCTCAGAAAGGGGGATTGTACCGCTACCGAATTGGCGATCGCGTGCGCGTCAGCCACTTTTATCAAGGAACGCCGTGTCTGGAATTTTTGGGGAGAAATCAGGCGACAAGCGATCTCGTGGGTGAGAAGCTGCATTCTGAATTCGTGCGTTCTGTCATTGAGGATTTGGCGCTAGAAGGAACGTATTTTAAGAGTTTGGTGCCTGTCAGGAAGCCGGTGGATCGTTATATTCTTTTGCTCGACACTGCCAAAGAATCACCCGATGCGATCGCTCAACGGTTAGATGATGCTTTGATGCGATCGCACCACTATCGACAGGCTCGACTTTTAGGACAGCTGGCTCCAGCGCGGGTGCTGGTCTCAAGACAAATCCCGGAAATTCTCACCCTGTATGGGATGCGAGCTGGCAAGAAATGGGGAGACTTGAAACATCCTCTGTTAGCGATCGCACCCCTTGAGGAAGAATTACTCGTCGAACTAGAAAAAGCCTCTCAGAACAGTTGTTTTCGCTGACATCTTCTCTAGAGATTTTGAGCCAGGAGTTGCATACATAGAAAGGAAAAACCGAGTGGTTACACTCGCGCTACGCGATCGCGCCCCTCTTTTTTGGCTGCATAAAGTGCCGCATCAGCCGCATTAATTAAATGTTGCGGCAACAGTTCTAAATTGGGTACACTACTCGCCACGCCTAAACTGACGGTTACATAGCCGCACACTTTAGACTGACTGTGGGGAAGCGCCAAGTTACTGACTGCCTGTCGAATCGCCTCTGCTACGAAAACCGCTCCTTCAATATCAGTATTGGGAAGAATTACGGCAAATTCTTCTCCACCATATCGCGCCACTAAATCCGCTGGACGACGGACAACACTTTTAATCGCACCAGCCACCTGTCGCAAACAATCATCCCCTGCCAGATGACCGTAAGCATCGTTGTAGCGTTTGAAAAAATCCACATCTAACAAAATCAAAGACAGCGGTGCTTGTTCCCGTCTTAGTCGCTTCCAGTCAGTATTCAGACACTCATCAAATCGGCGACGATTCGCAATCTGAGTTAAGCCGTCTAGGTTAGCGAGTTGCCGGAGTTCCCGATTGGCAGACTGCACATATTGGTAGAGTTGGGATTGATGAATTGCGATCGCTACCTGATTTGCCAACTGAGACAACAAATCCACTTCAAATGGCTGCCAGTCACGAGGAGCAGCACACTGGTGAGCAATCAGTAACCCCCACAGACGTTCTTCTTTCAAAACCGGCATTGCTACAACAGCTTTGACCTGATAGCGTTGAAAAAACTCAATCCCATCACCTGTAAAATTAAACTTTTCAATATTGTCCAAAACGATTGGGAATCCCTGAAAAAAAGTGCTAAAACCTTCTTGAATCCAGGATGGATTCACAGTCTGTCCTAACATGTGAGGGTAGTTTTTACCAACTGATTCTGCTACAAAGGTGCCGTTATTGTTAGCGGCGAACTGGTAGATAGCTACCCGATCCGAAAGCAAACACTGTCGAATGCTGTTGACTGTCGCATCCAGAATCTCGTCTAAATTCAGCGATTGGCGAATTTGTTGAGTAACTTCAGCAATTAGCCGTTCCCGTGCTGCTTGTTGTCGCAACACTTCCTCTGCTTTCTTGCGCTGAATCATTGAGCCTAATTGGGTCGCGACTGCATTGACGAGTTGGAGCGATCGCTCATCCGGCGTGATTTCCTGCTCATGAAAAAATATCAAAACTGCCAGCACTTGATGGTCGAAGGCGATTGGAATTCCTAAGACTCCTTTAAGTCCCGCTTGCATGGCAATTTGACTCCGCAGAAAAAGGGTCGAGTTGTCCTGCGTTATGTCTGCGATCCATTCCACTTGTTGGGACAGCCACACTCGTCCTGGCAATCCCTCCCCAAGAGAAAAACGAAACGCCTCACTCTGGCGTCGAAATTCATCAAAACGGATATCCTGGTACCAACATCGACAATATTCAAGTACAGTCCCCTTCGAGGAAGGCATCCATACTTCCCCAATATCCCAACCGAGATTTTGACAAAGATTGATTAAAATGACTTCTAATGCTTCTTCTACATCAGCAGCAGAACTAATTGCTTGAGTTGTAGTCAGTAAAAGTTGTAATTGTGTATTCTGAGTTTGCATCTGTAACTGAAACCGACGCAGCCGTAATTGATGTTCAATTCGTACTAAAACCTCAATCGGCTCAATCGGTTTGGTGACGTAATCTACTGCCCCTAATGTAAAAGCATTCACCTTATCAAAGGTTGCATCTAAAGCACTGATGAAAATAACTGGGATACTACAGGTTTGCTCTGAGGCTTTCAACTGTCGGCAAACTTCATACCCATCCATATCCGGCATTTTGATATCGAGCAAAATCAAATCGGCAGGGCTTGCCTGAACTGATTGCAGCGCTAGCTTACCACTCAGAGCAACACGCACTTTATATCCATGATTTGACAAAATTTTAGTTAACAAACTAACATTTGCTGGAGTATCGTCTACTACCAGTATTTTCTCTTTTAATTTTAAATCTTGACCCTGATCCATAAAGTGTTTTTATCGTTATTTTTGACCAATCAGCAGATAAGTCATCATCTCCCCCTTCCCTTTTATTGAAATAGTCCCTCGTTCTTGGAAAAGGAACTGTTCTTTTAAGCGTTCGTAAACGGCAGCCGTGACCTGAGTTTGACCAGGAATCCCACTTGACTCCATCCGGGAAGCCACATTCACGGTATCTCCCCATAAGTCATAGCTGAATTTTGTTAAACCAATTACTCCAGCAACTACAGGTCCAATATTAATTCCTATACGAAGACTGAACTTTTCATTAATTTGGGTATTGAATCTAGCAATAAAACTTTGCATATCTAGCGCTATTTTGGCAATTGATGAAGCATGATCCGCTTTCGGTATTGGTAGTCCTCCTACTACCATATATGCATCTCCAATTGTTTTTATTTTTTCTAATCCATGTCGATTAGACAATAAGTCAAATTCAATAAAAATTTGATTGAGAATTTCTACGAGTTCAGTTGGAGTCTTTGTGGATGCAAAGTTAGTAAACCCTACTAAATCAGCAAACAAAACACTAACATCAGAAAAACTATCGGCAATAACTTGTTGCTTTTGTTGTAACCGCTCGGCAATTGGTTTAGGCAATATATTTAATAAAAGTTTTTCTGTTTGCTTTTGAGCCAATTTTCGCTCTGTGATATCAGAAACAGTTCCCTCATAATAGAGAAGTTTTTCTTTTGAATCGCAGACTGAACGCGCGTTTTCAGAAATCCAAATGATTGTCCCATCTCGGCGATAAACTTGAGACTCAAATCCCCTGACAGCATGATTAGAATTCATTTCTTCTATAAATTCACGCCGTCGATTCGAGTTAACATAAAGTTGTTCTTCAACATTTTGACTACTGTTTATTAATTCTTCTGGAGATTCATACCCATAAATTTTCGCCAGTGCTAAGTTAGCGCTCAAATAACGCCCGCAAGGTGTTGTTTGATAAATTCCTTCTACTGCATTTTCAACAATACTGTGATAGCGTTCTTGAGTAATTCTGAGAATTTCTTCAGTTTGCTTGTGATAGATTAAAGGACTTAATTGTGTAGCTACTGCGGTTACTAAATTAATGGTATGTAAATTAATCGGAACCGAACCTTTTTTATAGAAAACCAGAATAGCTAATACTCGTTCGTTTAGTATAATGGGAACTCCAAAAGCAGATGCTAAACTAGCATTTCCTATTTCCTCGCCTAAAATCGGCAAATCTCCGGAATTTAGAATCTTTTCTACCCATTCTGGTTTTTTAGAAACAAATATTTTACCTGGCAGCCCTTGATTAGGAGCAAAGGTAGCTGTTCTATTTTGTTTTTTAAAATCCCAGAAACTAGCGTGGCTAGAATACCAATTTTGACTGCATTCTAAAATATTATTATCTTCGGTGGGCAACCAAGCTTCGCCATAATCCCATTGAATTGTTATCCCAACTAAGCGCAGTACAGCTTGTAACACGGAAGGAACATTATTTTTGCGACTAATCGCTTGAGTTGTTGCGAGTAAAAGACGAAGTTCAACTTCTGCTTTTCGCCGTGAATCCAGGTGTTCTTGCAATAACTTATTCTGCTCTATTAGTTGCATTTTTAGCTCTCGAATGCGTAGCTGATTCTCGATTCTGGCTAATACTTCTAAACGTTTAAAAGGTTTTGTGATATAGTCAATCCCACCAACTGTAAAGGCGTTCACCTTGTTATTCGTATCATCTAAAGCACTAATGAAAATAACTGGAATGTCGCGAGTTTTCTCAGAAGCTTTTAGACGTTGACAAACTTCATATCCATTCATTTCTGGCATATTGATATCAAGCAAAATCAAATCAGGAGGATTTGAATTGCAAGCGTTGAGTGCGAGTTGACCGCTAGGTGCAACTCGCACTTTGTAAGACTTTTCAGATAAGATGTCGAAGAGAAGTTTTAAATTTGCAGGATTATCATCAACTACTAGGATATTAGGTCTGGCGATAGGTGCTTCCATGGGATTATAAGTCTTTCACAGATTGAATCAATATCAACAATTGCTCAAACTGGTATTGATTAACTAATGTCATTAAAGTTTTTGACAACACATCATTTTTGGGGTGCAATTCCTCAATCAGTGTAGCGATAATTTCTAAATCTCCCTCAACAAGAGCCTGATATAAATCTTCTAACCAACTTTTAGGTAAATCAGCCAACTCGGCAGTATTTAAGGCTGGCAGTTCTAGTATTTCTTTCTCAGATGTAGCGGCCATTTCCTCATAAGTAAAAGAGACATCTAAATGCTTGTGGATAGCATTAAAAATATCTTCCTCTCGAAAAGGCTTGCGGATAAAATCATCACATCCAGCTTCAATAACAGATGCTTTATCTTCATTTAAGGCGCTGGCAGTCAGGGCAATAATCGCAGTACGAGAATTGGCTAATGTCTTTTGAACTGAAGGTTTCTGATTCTCTCGCTTTCTAATCTGTTTAGTGGCTTCATAGCCATCCATTATCGGCATTCGTATATCCATCCAAATTAGATGAGGTGAACTACGTTCCCAGATTTCTAATGCTTCTTTGCCATTAGAAGCTTCTAGTAATTCAAAGCCAAGGGGCTGGAGGAGTTTTAGCAGAAGTTGGCGATTGAAATCGCTATCATCTGCGATTAGTATTTGATAGCGAGGTTGCTGAGGTGCGAGTGCAATAACGCGGCGGTTTTGGAGGGGGATTGCAATCTCGCTGGCAGCGATAATATTTGCTTGAATGTTAAATTTAAACGTTGTTCCTTTTGCAAATAAAGCACTTGCATCCTCACTAAATTCCCTGATGGGGGTTCCAGGAGTGAAAACTTTGCCACCACTAATGAGGGTTATTTCACCTCCCATTAAATGGATAAATTGACGGCTAATTGTCAATCCTAAGCCAGTTCCTTCTTGTACTTGTTGACCGGCGGCTGTTTGCTCGAAAGGTTTGAATACCTTGTCAAGTTCTTCGGAAGCAATACCGGCTCCCGTATCGGAAACTTCAAAAATAATTGAGGAAAGGGGAGAGAAAGAAGGAAATTCGGAATTTGTTGTCCCTAATTTCACTTTAACTAAGACTGTTCCGGAATCGGTAAATTTAACGGCGTTACTTAGTAGGTTAATCAACACTTGACGCAACTTAACTTCATCTGTGCGGAGGTATTGGGGAACATCAACATCACAATCAAATTTTAGGTTTAAGCTCTTTTCTGTAGCTTTCAAAGAAAACATCGCTTCGACATCATTTAGCAAACTGTAAAGATCGAAGTTATTTTCACTCAGCGTCATGCGTCCAGCTTCAATTTTGGATAGGTCAAGGACTTGGTTAATCAGTGTCAGCAGGTGTTCTCCACTGCGACGAATGATCGTGAGATTTTCTTGCTGTTCTGTTGAAAGATTGGGGGCACGACTCATGAGGTGGGAAAAGCCTAAAATGGCATTGAGGGGGGTTCGGAGTTCGTGACTCATGTTGGCGAGAAAGATGCTTTTGGCGCGGTTAGCAGCCTCAGCGGCTTCTTTGGCTCGTTCAAGTTCAGCTTCTACTATTTTACGAGTGGTAATATCGACTCCGATTCCTAAAACGCAGACTTTATCGCTTGCAGGTGGATGCAGAGGAATCTTTTGCCACTGAAACCATTTATCTTGGTTATTTGCGCCTGTCACTTTTTCTTCGGGAATAAATAAGGCTTGACCCGTTTCAATGATAGAGCGGGTTTCTTGGAGGAAATGCTCAACATCCTCTAAGAATGGATGGAAGTCTACATCCCGTTTACCCACCAGTTCTTCGACAGTCGTGTTGTAGAGCTTGGCAGCAGCTTTGTTAAGCAGCACAAAGCGTCCTTCCCAGTCTTTTACAAAAATGGTGTTGGGGTCATTATCAATTACCTTTCGCAGGAATTCTTGTTGCTGCCGAAGAGCTTCTTCAGCAATTTTGCGATCGCTAATATCTAGAAGTACCCCCCGCCAAATTATGCTGCCATCAGCTTGGGATTCCGGGCGAGAACTGGCAGCTAGCCAACGAATGGCACCATCTGGGTGGAGATAGCGCCACTCATAATAGAAAGGCATTAAATTGTTGAGGCTGATTTTTAAAGCGGCGTTATAACCAGGGAGGTCTTCTGAGTGATATCGAGCTAATATGGCAGAGAAATTTTCCATCGCCTCGTGAGCGGAAATCCCTAAAAGTTCGCCACACCCTTCACTGATGTAGTCTAGAAAATGTCTGCCGTCAGCACAGTAAGTGTAGGTGAAAACCGCACCGGGAAGGTTATCGGCAAGGCTTCGCAAGCGAGCTTCGTTCTCCCGTAAAGCTTCTTCTATTCGTTTGCGATCGCTAATATCGATAGCATGACCGACAACTCGAAGTGCCTGTCCGTCTGCGCCTCGCACAACCACCCCATAATCGACCATGTGAGTGTAGCGATCTTCTCGGTGACGGAACCGATATTCAAGCATATACTCATTTTGATGAGCGATCGCCTGGGAAAACGTTCGCGAAACCTGCGGCAAATCCTCCGGATGGACGCGATCAACCCACCACTGACCTGTGAGTCCGGCTTCTTCGGGACGGTATCCACTCGTTTCATAGAGTCCCTGCGTCCGCAGAACAATATTCTGCTTCAGATCCCAGTCGTAAACATATCCTTTAATTGCCGATGCCGCTAGCTGAAAACGTTCGTTGCTCTCTTTGAGCGCTTGCTCTGCCCGTTTGCGCTCGGTGATGTCAATCGCCACACCTCCAACAAGGCGTTCTCCAGAGAGGTTCGCCAGCGGAAACTTGTATACCAGAAAATCCCCGATTGTGCCGTCCGTTCTGGGAGCTTGTTCGATCGCCTCTACTGACTGATTCGTTTGGATGACTTTCCGAATGTTTTCCAGATACTGTTGCGCGAATTCATCACTATAAAGCTCTGTAACAGTTTTTCCAACTACATAGCCGTCTGGGATTTGGAGTATCTGGCGGTAGGTTTTGCTAGAGAAAACAATTCGCCCATTTTCATCCGTGATCCAAGAAGCCGCCGGACTGTTATCCATGAACCCATGAAAACGGGCTTCGCTTTCTTTTAATGCCAGTTCTGCCTGTTTGCGAGCCGTAATATTCGCGAATGAAGATACCACTGCATACGGCAGAGATTCGCCAGCCCGAAATAGAGGTTGGGCGTTAATAGAAATCCAGGTTAAGCTACCATCTGGCTTGTAAACTCCCATCACTACATCAGAGCAAGGTTCGCCAGTTCGTAGCGTCACCATTGCTGGGTGTGCCTCTCCTGGGAAGGGCGAACCATCTTCACGAATGGCTCGCCAGCTGGGATCGAGGGAAGTTCGTTCCATCATTTGCTCGCGAGACAAGCCGAGAATTCTGTTAGCACTGGCATTACAGGTATGGATAACACCGTTGGCATCCTGCAAAACAATGCCTTCTGCCATTGTTGTCACGACTGAACGATAGCGTTCTTCGCTTTCCTCTAAAGCAGCCGTGAAACGCTGGCGTTCTGTGATATCTCGCACGATACAAACCACTTCATCAGCACCACTTTTGACGATGCGTGTCTCGTAGTTGTGAATGCCATCGGGTTTTTCCACCTCGTGTTCGTAGGTTTGTCGCTCTCCGGTTTCAACTGCTACCCGAAAATACTCTAGCAGGTCATTTTTAACCTGTTCGGGCAACGGTAAATCCCATAAGTTTCTGCCAATTAAAGCTTCAGGCAGCATCTGAAAGGCTTCTTCGCCTGCTTTTACGTCTAAATAAGTGCCGTCTATCCGGTGCCGGAACATTGCATCGGGAATCGCGCTCAAAAGCGCCTGCATTCGTTCTTCATTCTGATGCAAGGCTGCTTCTACCTGCTTTCGTTCGGCAATCTCCTGCTCTAGCTGGGCATTGGTTTGGGCTAGTTTAGCAGTGCGCTCTTGTACTTGGCTTTCTAAAGTACGGTTGTAGTCGGCAAGCAGATGTTCTGCTTGCTTGCGCCAGGTGATGTCAACGAGCAAGCCATCCCAAATAATGTCACCATTGGCTTGCTGTTCCGGGCGGGAAGTGGCTTGCACCCATTTCAAGTCACCAGAAAGCGAGGTAATGCGACCTTCCCAGTACCAAGGCTGCAAGTCTCTAGCAGAAACTAGGATGGTTTCATTTAGCAAAAGCAGGTCATCGGGATGCACCGCATTCCAGGCAATCTGAGGATTTTGGACGATCGCTTCTGGTTCATATCCATAGATATCACGAGCGCCAGAACTCATGTAAGTAAACTCATGGCTGCCGTTTGGATGGAGGATGTACCGGAAAATTACGCCCGGTACATTTTCCGCGAGATGGCGAAACTTCGCTTCGCTTTCCCGCAGCGCGGCTTCTGCTTGTTTGCGCTCCAGCTTTGCTATGTGCTGGTCTTCCAGACTGCGATAAGCGATCAGCGCAACCGCAGAGCCAGTCATGCCGATTAGCGGGGCAACGACAGGGAGCCACCAGCTGGCTAAAAAAGCTAGGTAACTGCCACCCGTCAGAATTCCCCCGATTAAGCAAATGCTAACCCCAGAGACGATCCATCTGGCAGCAACATTCTGTTTAAAGGGGTTGAAGCGAAGTAACGTCCAACTCACTCCACCACCAATGAAACACCAGATCAAAATCCATAAGGCTTCTTTTGGTTGAGACCAAACCTGGATCAAAGGACGACCCTCTAAAGCACCACTCAAAATTTGACTGATTAAATTGGCATGAATGACGACGCCCGGTAATCGTTTGGGAGTCGCAAAGAGACTACTACTATAAGGGGTGAAGGAAAGGTCATTGAAGCTAGAGCCGATTGCGCCGATTAAGACAATGCGATCGCGTAAAAGATTGGGCGGGATGCGGTTCTCTAGAACATCCGTCATCGATACCGTGGAGAAATTTTCTAACATCCCCCGGTAGTTCAACAAAATCTGGTAGCCACCGGAATTAGCACGAACGTAACCGCCTTCATTTCCCGTAAATGGGGTAAATACAGCGTTCCCTAATCGCAATTTATTAGCACCAATGCTCTGGAGGCTAATCTTTTCTTTTTCCAGATACATTAAAGCCAGCTTTGCGCCTAAGCTCAGATGGGTTTTACCATCTGATGTTCTAATAGACAGCAACCCTCGACGGACTTTGCCATCTGCATCTAACACCAAATCCGCGAGTCCCACTTGGTTCAGACGATTCAACGCTGGGGGTGGAGCAACCGGATTTCCTACCGCTTTTTCGACACCCACTAGATTAGGCGTAGATTCAAATACTTTCACCAGTGCTTGATGACCAGGAGGGACTGGCAAATCTCGATAAATATCCAAACCAATGGCTCTGGGTTGCTGAACTTTCAGTTTTGCGATCGCTTCAGCTAACAGAGCATCAGAAATAGGCCATCGTCCCACCTTTTCAATATCTGATTCATCAATAGTAATAATTACAATACGGGGATCGATTGGTTCACGAGGTCGCCAGCGAAAAAATTGATCCAATATCGCCAAGTCAAATATTTGCAGTACGCCTAAAGAACTTGTAGCGATGACTGTGCAAGCCACAATCGGAGCTGTAATCAGTAGCCCGCGCCATTGCCGAACTTGGTTTTTAAGTTTTTGTACCATTAATTTATGAGCATCAAAAATAAGAGGAAGGGGAAAAGGAAAATGCTTCTTCTTTCCCTATTCCCCTTATCGATTTTGGCAATTGATTGATGCTTGAATTTAATTAGGCAGCATCCGACTCAACTCGCCTGCTTTCCGTCCTACGTATATTTGCTGAACTAATTCAATTCTTTTCTGCCCTACTCTTAAATCCTCAAAACTTTAGATTTTCCCATAGCCTAGTTTAAGAATGGCTTTGTAGCGATCGCTTGTAGCCCAATCGAGTTTAACAATTCCTGCCATGTTGAAGCCAAAGTTGCTTCACTCGGCTCTAAGCGTCTAGCTTCAGCTAAACTTGCTACGGTATCGAACCAAATCCCGTGTTTTCCATACAGAGCAGCACGCTCTAGTAGAGGTTGATTCTGAAGCTGGCTCATTACCTCGGAAGTGAGTTTAACTCGTCGAATTTCTCCTTGTACCCCAGGACTACCGGGTCTGAGTCCTTGTTCGCCAATGATGATAAAAGTCCACCGATACTTCTTGTCAATTTCTAGAGGTGGCGCATTATCTGGAAGTTTGAAACTAAGAATGCCTTCTTGACTCGAAATCGGAATTTTTGCTTGGTAATGAAAATTGTTATTTTCGTCTACTAATCCAAAAAATATTTCCTTAGCAGAAGTTGGAGGTACATAAACTAAGAATGTTGGATGCTCTGCTACTGTCAACTTGCTTGTAGCTATTGGCACCAGCGGAGTCACGCACTCGCCTGTAGCGATTACTGCTTGAGGACATTCATCACCACGAGATGCACCTCCTGCGGTGTCATCTGGTTGTCCACTTCCTGGAGGTTCAAAGGTTACGCGACCTATCGAAGTACCCGCTAGAGTTTGAGATTGGTTAACCGACTCAGATTGGGCGATCGCTTTAGTCAAAAAGCTAGGAGCAATAATCAGTCCTAGTGATAAAAAAAATGCAACTAGCGTTTGAGTGGTAAAAGATTTGTGCTGTACCATTTTCTTACCTAAAAAAAATATTGTACTGAATTTACACCTAATTATTACTGTAATAACACGTAGATTTCTTCAGTAGAAATACCTGGTTGTTGTAAGAAGTTCCCCAGCGAACAGTAATCATGTTTATGGACTTTTAGAGTTTCTATCGAAAGTTAAGGCTAAAAATAGGCAGATAAAGGGTTCGTGAATGCGAGATTCCCGACTTGGTTAAGAAGTTCGGAATCTGAACCGCTAGCTCATAACTCCAATAGGATTGCCATCAATACGGTTCGATTAGTAGAAATATGCAATAATTTTCGCTGCCTAGGAACAAGGGTTATCGAGGCTTTTTAATCTATTGCTGTTTAAGGAATCATCTTATCCGAACCGTTTTGCGATTGCTATGTTACCTGGGGTAACTCTCTGTTAGCCTTATAAAATAGAACCTCCAAAAATTGCAAAGTAAGTGGACTGAAAACTCCTACTTATTCAAAGCCAACTTCCTACTAAAATAAAAGACGACCAGTAAAAAGGATGAGCATATTTTGGCTGTTTTAGCAGAGCTATCTGTGCCTGACGAAGGGCTTTAACTTTGCTTTCTCCTTGTAAGAGTTGCTGATAAAATTCGCCCATAAGCTTAGCAGTGGATTCATCTTGCACTGACCAGAGAGTTGCTAAAGTACTGCGTGCGCCAGACCGCACGGCTACTCCTGCTAATCCTAATACCGCTCGCTTATCACCAGTTGCAGTTTGGCAAGCACTCAGAACTAATAGTTCAATCGGATTAAAAGTACCCGGATCTCTAGAACGTAATAAATTCTCGAATTCTTTGACATTTATCCTACCATTCCAGGTCAGAATAAATGTAGAATCTGAGCTAGAGCTAAACTGCCCGTGAGTAGCTAAATGAACAACCGTAAAAGAACTTTTATTCAGATAGTTTTGTAAGTTTACTTCGGTAAAATCCTCATTTATAAATACTTTGGAAGGAACTTCAGACGCGATTTGGCTGACTTCAGCTCCTACTCCTGGCAATGCTGGAAAACCTTGTCGAGCTTCGGTAATTCCGCCTGCTAAAATTTTGTTTCGCTTTTGGGCAAGTAACTGGCTTAACGACGCACTTCCCACTCGTGGTGCAACCAACTGTAAACCCGGCGCTACTACTATATTGTATTTTTCAATGAGATATTGTTTACCGTCGTACAGCGCTGCCATTGGTAAACTTCGCAAGGAACCGTCTAGCACAAATACTAAAGTGGCGATATTACTTTTAGTTAATTCTGTTTCAACAGGTTGGATTAACCAGCGATAAACTTGCTGAGACAGACGCAAACGAGCTTCACTTGAAAAAAATGGATTAAGAGATTCTAATAACTGCTCCAGGGTTTCTTCAATATCATTTTTCACTAGCCTAGTCGAGTAATGGCTGAGAGGTTTTCCGGGTAAAGATAAGATTACCTCTAAACGATTTGACAAAATAATGGGGTAGATGACTGCTGCTTGAGGATCGAGTTGATCGATTTGCTGGGGTTGAACATCTAAACAAGCTTCTCGAAAAAAGTTATCTAATTCTGCTAGATGTAGCGCTTCAATGACTTCGCGAGCTTGTTTAATATTGGTTTGGCTGGGATTAGATTCTAACAGTAACTCTACTAACTCACGATAAATGGGTTCGACGTTTTCGCGAAAGGAAAGTTGAACGTCGGGATTCAGCGCGATCAAGTCGCTGCGGAGGGATTGTAAGGTATTAACAGCTTTGGTGTAAGCCGCGATCGCATTCGGAATATCGCCTTGCTGTTTGAGAAGTTTGCCGAGTTGTCCTTCCCAACGAGCCACAATACTAAAAGCATTAATTTCTTGCGCGATCGCGAGTGCTTGTCTCGTCAGCTCCTCCGCTGGTTTCCATTGCTGCGTTTGTTCGTACAGGTATCCGAGTTGACCCAGCGCGTAAGATTCAGCACGCGAGTCTTTAAGCATTCGCGCTTGTTCGACAGCTTTTGCTAATATCTGGGCAATCTCTTGAGAATTGACAATCTGCGATCGCTCTCCCCGATTTCCCAATTTTATGAGAGTTCTAGCCAAGTTCACTCGACTGTAAACAGCAGCGCGACTAGGTAAGATACTCTCTAATTGAGACTGGATTTGGGGTAATAATGCTTGGGCTGCGGCTGGTTGTCCAGTTTCTACTAAAAGGCTTAATCGGTTCAGTTGGACTTCTAAAACTAAAGAATTGGGAGAACTCTCTACTATCTTTCGGTAGATTTCCAGCGCTTCCCTCGGTTTTTGTAAAGCTCTAAGAGTATTTCCCAAACTAAATAAACTGGCATTAATCTCTAAGGGAAAGTTTAGCCTTTGGGCGAGTGACAAACTTTGTTCTAAAACCTGCTGGGACTGAGTTAAATCTCCGACTACTTGTAAGGTAACTCCCAGACTTCGCAATCCTGATACTTTAAGCGAGGAATCTGGCAAGTTTTGCAACTGAGTATTTAATTGTTCTAAGTTTGTTTTAGCTTGTCGGTAGAGTCCTAATGCTTGCAAAGCTTGAGCTTGGTTTATCAAACTGCCTAATTTCCCAACGTCGTCGCCTGCTGAAGCGTAAGCTTTTTCAGCTTGTTTCCATGTATCTAAAGCCGCTTCAGTTTGCCCCATTGCTAGCTGGAGACTTCCTTGAGTATTCAAAACTTGGGCAAGAGTGGCTGCATCGGGTTGGGTTTGCAATAAATTGAGACTTTGAGCGATCGCGTTTTTCGCTTGCTCCCATTGACCCAATTCTTGATAAGCGTTCGATAGATAGCTTAAAACGAGGGCAGCGTGGAGGCGATTGCCCTGCGCCTCAAGGTTTTCGAGCGCTTGTTGCCAGAATGCGATCGCTTCATCAAATCGTCCTGCTTCATACAGGGTTCTACCTTGTTCTAGTACAAAGGCATCATTCTGTTTAGATTCTGAAGGAGCATCAGAATCCGGAATATTTTTAACAATTGATACCAATTGTGAATCAAAATAAGAAAATTTAAGATTAGTCTGCGCTAGTGCCGGTAAAAATGCTGTCACCAAAAAAAGTGTCAACAAGCTTAGCAAAATCTGATAATGAATACTTTTTATAAGCCACCTTATTTTTAGCATAAAATTTTTTGCAAAATTAAAGGGTTATTCATATTTCTCTGTTTTTATCTGCGGTTCAAAAGATAAAAATTCTTTTGCAATAAGGCTCTAGCAATCTAAAGTTAGTTTTAAAATTTAATAAACCGCAAAGGACACTAAAGAAAAGAGACGGAGGATTCCATGAATAATTGAAGATTGTTATATTACTTAGAAACACTGCAACTAGCAATTTCATCCCAGGAACTTTGAGCCACACCATTGATAGATTTGGAAACCAACTCTACCTCACCATTAGAATTTTTTACCCATCCAGTTGCCTCCACTATTGGAGTACGTGCAGAGGCAGTCTTGGAAACGGGGACAGGTAAGGAGGTATTACCCCTAGGGAGGCGCAAATCCCGCCATACTGTACTTCCTAACAAAGTTTCATTGGGATCTGCTGGCAAACCACCGCGTCCAGTGACAACAAAACTATTCCCCCTAGAAGCCAAACAACCTTGGGAAATTTGTTTGCTAATGTCAGTAAAATTTTCTGGTAGTGCAACTAAGCCAGAAGAAGGGTTCACATCAGCAGTATTAATTTGGACAATCCCACTGAACTGAGTTCCTCGACTAGAAGTGGCGGTGATATCGCTATTTGAAGTTTTAAAGATGCCGCTAGCATTGATTCTTACTTGACCCCCAAAGCTTTGTTGAGCATTGGCAGTAATATCGCTATTTTCTAACGCGACTAACGTTTTTGTATTAATAATGATGTTGCCACCATTGGTACTGATATCATTATTTGCAATTGTCTGACCCGTATCAAACAGGATGATGTTACTGGCATCAGTCGTAATTAGGCTGTTGCGCCACAATCGCAAATCTTGAGATTCAATCGTAATATTTCCCTGTTCCGCCTGTCGCTGAGTCGCTCTAATAATCGAGTTATTATCTAGCTCAACTATGGCAGCGCGAATATTAATATTACCAGCATTGCCTTTCCCAAAATTAGCAACATTAATTGTTGCCCGCTCCCGAAAGCTCAATCTGTTAGCAATTACTGTTACGTTGCCCGAATTTCCCGTCAACGGCGGTGGAGAACTCGCAATATTGCTTAAGCTAGTCCTAGCATAAAAACCGCTACCAATTCCCCCAGTTGCAGAAGTTCCTCGTATTTGTACGTCATTGGCTCGAACTGTTATGTTGCCACTTTGACCTGCGCCAAAGGTAGACACAGAGATCACCGCCCCATTTTCAAGAGATAGTTGTTTAGCATCAATAATGACATCACCGCCAACTCCAGTTGAGGCAAAAGTAGGATTAGAAAAAATACCCGTCAGACGCGATCCATTTGCTGAAAGACCACCCAAGTGAACATTCCTGGCTTGCACTCGTAACGTACCAGAATTCCCTGAAGCGTTAGTCCCCATACCAATGGATGCTCCATCTCTTAGTAGCAACCGATCTGTTGTAATTATTAAATTGCCGCCTTTTCCCTCACCATTCGTCTGAACAAAAAAGCCGCTACCGATTCTGCCATCGGCTGTTCTACCAATCAGTTCTATAGTATCCAAAACATTGATGGTGGCGCTTCTCCCCGGTTGA
Organism: Coleofasciculus sp. FACHB-712; assembly: GCF_014695635.1. Taxonomy (NCBI): domain Bacteria; kingdom Bacillati; phylum Cyanobacteriota; class Cyanophyceae; order Coleofasciculales; family Coleofasciculaceae; genus Coleofasciculus; species Coleofasciculus sp. FACHB-712. The sequence continues at coordinate 21,496 of NZ_JACJOQ010000555.1, forward strand.
GATCCTTCTGTGAGGGATACGATGAGCGAACCTTGTTCTAGTTTCAGATTTCGGCTTTGTATCTGAAACGAACCTCCCTGTGCGCCGCTGCTATCCACTGAAGCAGCACCCGATAAATTAATACTTCCTAATTCTGCAAGTTGTTGTTCATTGTTGAAGTTGATTTGTTCGCTGCTGACTTGCATTGGCAATGAGCCACGAGTAACTGACCAAAGCTCAATTGCTCCCGACTCAGCTTTTAAATTACCGCCCTCTAAGGCGATTTCTCCCCCGACTAAAGCTAAAGTTTTCCCAGGTTGCACCGCTAGACCCTCGGTTTTCGTATTCGGCTCTAGTCCGCCTGTTTGTCCGAACCTGAAATTGTGTCCCGATCCTTGAACGCGAATAACTCCTGCGTTTGAATCGTTAAATTGTAAGCCTATCGGAACATTTATCATTAGCAATGGGGGGGCGCTAGGCTTGGTAGCGCTAAACTCAGTTCCATTGCTAAATTGAATGCTGTTAGCAGTCGAGGCGAGAAAGGAACCACCTATATTGAGTTTGGCATTTGAGCCAAAAGTAATGCCGTGGGGATTGATAAAAAACAAATTAGCTGTGCCGTTCGCTCGAATCAATCCATCAATATGAGAAAGATTGCTACCTGTAATGCGACTGAAGATGTTTTGAGTGTTTAGGGCATTGTTGAAGAAAGCTTCAGTATTTATAGGAATAGAAAATTCTGTAAAGCTATGAAATAGATTGCCGCCTACTTGCGTGCCACCCTCAATTCGGATGGCGTTCCCTTCTGGGATAGTAATAGTATTATTTGGCAGCGTAGCATCCGGAATAATTTGTGCTAAGGTGCAGCTAGAATTATTTAACCATAAAAGGAAAATCGTACCAGTCACCCAGAGAAAATGACCAGGCTGGCTCACAGTTTTTAAACTCAAAGGTAGCGCTTGCCTACAGTATACGCGATCTACAACTTGCCCTAGGGAAAATACACCCTAAACTTCTAGGGAAACGTAGATGGTAATACAAAATGTGGGATGGATAGCTCCTATAAAATAGTTTATCATTACCGTGTTTTCCTGAATAGATGACCTATTAAAAAAAGGGATTTGCGCTCAAAGAGTACAACAACAGGAATTTAGATGGAGAAGTTTAAGTTGTGTTAGTCAAAAGATAAATAGACGGATTAGAGAGAATGTTGGCAATTTGGTTCTGGCTAAAACCGAATTGGCTGAAGCTATGGAAGAGATTCGCCTTTTCGCCTGAAAGAGTTCCGCTAGTGATGTCGAAGTGAACCGGAAATCGTCTTTTAAGACATCGCCCTTCTGTATAATATGGATGCCAGTGCCATCGGT
>NZ_JACJOQ010000556.1:0-34377 GCF_014695635.1 Coleofasciculus sp. FACHB-712
CCAGTTGCGGGGATTGATGCGGATGAATTGTTTGATACGCGAAGTCTGGTGCAGCAAGTCCAGGACATGATTACGAATCATGGGGAAGGCAACAAAGCTTTCAGCAATCTGCCCCGGAAATTCAATATTGCGATCGCGGGTTGTCGCGACAACTCGGTTCACGCTGAAATCAACGACCTTGCTTTCGTCCCCGCCTACAAAGAGGGCGTCTTTGGGTTTAATGTCCTCGTCGGTGGTTTGTTCTCTGCCAAGCGGTGCGATGCTGCCATTCCCCTGAATGCTTGGGTGCATCCTGATGATGTTGTCGAAGTATGCCGAGCCGTTTTAGAAGTTTTTCGCGATCGCGGTCCCCGATCGAATCGGCACAAGGCACGGCTGATGTGGCTGATTGATGAATTGGGGTTAGGCCAATTCCGAGCCTTGGTAGAAGAATATCTAGAGAAGCCTCTCCAACCAGCCGCCGAAAAAGACGAAATTGACTGGGAAAAGCGCGACCACATCGGCGTGTACCCCCAAAAGCAACCCGGCTTAAACTACGTCGGCTTACACGTTCCCGTGGGGCGTCTCTATGCCCAGGATATGTTTGACCTGGCTCGGATGGCTGAAGTTTACGGCAACGGCGAAATGCGGTTCACCGTTGAGCAAAATGTCATCATCCCGAATATTCCCGACTCGCGCTTAGACGCCTGCTTAGCCGAACCCCTGCTAGAACGATTCTCCATCAATCCCGCTCCCTTAGCGCGATCGCTAGTCTCCTGCACCGGATCGCAGTTCTGCAACTTTGCCTTAATTGAAACTAAAAACCGTGCCCTGGCAACGATTGAAGAACTGGGAGCAGAATTATCTCTAACTAAACCCGTGCGGATTCACTGGACTGGTTGCCCCAACTCCTGCGGTCAGCCTCAAGTAGCCGACATCGGTTTGATGGGGACAAAAGTTCGCAAAAACGGCAAAACCTTAGAAGGTGTCGATCTTTACATGGGAGGCACAGTTGGTAAAGAAGCCCATTTGGGTACCTGCGTCCAGAAAAGCATTCCCTGCGAAGACCTCAAACCTGTATTGCGGAATTTATTGATCGAACAGTTTGGGGCGACTCCTCGCTTCTAGGAGTTGCAAAGAAGCTTTTAGCGACTCCCTACCACTAATTCCCGACTACGTACCACCGAGTTACCACTTCCAAGAGAAATATGAGCAGAGTTTCTAGACGGCAATTTATCATTACAGCAGGCGCAGCCACAGCCGGAAGCTTGCTAGCTCATGGCTGTAGTTCCGGCCCGACCGATAGCGCCAAGTCCGCTTCAAAATCCTCCCCCGTTGCCACCAGCACGGCAGCCAACGCGCCGAAAGTAGAAACAACCACCGCCAAGCTAGGATTTATTGCTCTAACGGATTCCGCGCCCCTAGTTGTAGCCCAGGAAAAAGGGTTGTTTGCCAAATACGGCATGACAGAGGTTGAGGTTGTCAAGCAAGCTTCCTGGCCCGTCACCCGCGATAACTTGGAGCTAGGCACAGCCGGTAACGCCGGTGGCATTGATGGGGCGCATATTTTATCCCCCATGCCTTACTTTATGAGCTTGGGACAAACCAAGAACAAGCAGCCAGTGCCGATGTACATCCTGGCGCGGTTGAATACCAATGGTCAAGCAATTTCTGTTGCCAATACTTACAAAGAATCCAAAGTCGGCTTAGACAGCAAAGGACTTAAAGAAGCCTTTGCCAAAGCTGGGGGCAAAAATGACTTCAAGGCAGCCATTACCTATCCTGGTGGCACCCACGACCTCTGGATGCGCTACTGGTTAGCCGCAGGCGGCATCGATCCAAACAAGGATATTTCTACAGTCCCCGTACCACCGCCTCAGATGGTGGCGAATATGAAAACGGGCAACATGGAAGCCTTCTGTGTAGGCGAACCGTGGAACGCCCAGCTGGTGAACCAAGGGCAGGGTTACACCGCCTTGGTAACGGGAGAACTGTGGAAAGACCATCCCGAAAAAGCTTTTGCGATGCGGGCTGATTGGGTAGATAAAAATCCCAATTCTGCCAAAGCGCTGCTAATGGCAATCCAAGAAGCCCAGCAGTGGTGCGACAAGGCAGAAAACAAAGAAGAGATGTGCCAAATTGTCTCCCAAGCAAAATGGTTTAAAGTCCCAGCCAAAGATATTATCGAACGCTCCAAAGGCAACATTGACTACGGCGATGGTCGCCCGGTCGTGCAGAATAGTCCGCTACTGATGAAGTTCTGGTCCGATAACGCTTCTTATCCCTACAAGAGTCACGACACCTGGTTCCTAACTGAAAACATCCGTTGGGGGAATATTCCTGCTGACACCAACATTAAAGAACTTGTTGACAAAGTGAACCGGGAAGACCTCTGGAAAGAGGCAGCCAAAGCACTAGGAGTTCCTGCTTCAGAAATTCCGACTAGCAGTTCTCGCGGTGTTGAAACGTTCTTTGATGGCGTCAAATTTGACCCCGAAAAGCCAGAGGAATACTTGAAGAGTCTCAAGATTAAGAAGGCATAAATCGCGAATAGCGAATAGTTCCAGAGGAATCGGCTATTCGCTGTTTGCTAGCCAATGACGAATCAATATGATTAACAATTAGGAGCGAGAATGACTGCTAGAACTGAGAATCGCCTTTCAAGTAATAATTCCCAGAAGCTAATCGGAACCTTCTTTCAGAAGAAACTTAAACACATTGTGCCACCGCTGCTAGCACTTGCAGCTTTTATGATCCTTTGGCAAATCCTCTGCCCTCCGGGTTCTAAAGGTTTGCCAGGGCCAATCCAAGTACTAAGAGAAACTTGGAACCCCTATATTATTAATCCATTTTTTGATAATGGCGGTACGGATAAAGGCTTGGCGTTGCAAATTTTCGCCAGTTTACAGCGGGTAGCGATTGGCTTCTCTTTGTCTACCTTAGTTGGAATTGGGTTGGGGATTTTGATTGGCACCAATCAGTTTACTTACCGTGCTTTAGACCCCCTCTTTCAGGTTCTGCGTACCATTCCCCCTCTGGCATGGCTACCGATTTCTCTGGCAGCATTTCAACAAAGCAATCCTTCAGCTATTTTCGTAATTTTTATCACGTCGATATGGCCCATTATTATTAACACCACGGTGGGAGTGCAGCAGATTCCTCAAGATTACCGAAACGTTGCCAGAGTGTTGCGGCTTTCTAAGCAGAAGTATTTCTTTAAGATTCTCTTTCCCGCAGCGGTTCCTTATATCTTTACTGGACTGAGAATTGGCATTGGTTTGTCTTGGTTAGCAATTGTTGCGGCTGAAATGTTGGTAGGCGGTGTGGGAATTGGTTTCTTCATCTGGGACGCTTACAACAACTCTTTACTGAGCCAAATTATTCTCGCACTTGTGTATGTCGGTGTTGTTGGTTTGCTGCTAGATAGGATAGTAGGCTTCGTCGCCTCCAAAGTTGTACCAGAGGAACAGAAGTAAGGACTGAAGACTCAGGACTGAGGGCTGAGTAGGAAGTATTAAGTAAACTCTTCGCCCTTAACTTCTCAACTCATCCTCAATCCTTATCCCTGACTCCTCTTTTAGTTCCTTCTCTCAGTCCTCAGCCCTCATACCTCAGTCCTCACTTAGTCCTCAGTCCTCATACCTCAGCCCTATTACTATGTCTGTCTTTGTCGAAATTGACCATGTTGACCGGGTGTACTCGCTTGCCAATGGCGGTACTTATGTGGCACTCAAGAATATTGACCTGAAAATCAAACAAGGTGAATTTGTTTCTTTAATTGGACATTCTGGATGCGGCAAATCAACCCTACTAAATATGGTGGCTGGTCTAGATAGACCGACGAGTGGGGGTGTGATTTTAGAAGGGCGACAGGTGACTTCGCCGGGACCAGACCGAATGGTCGTGTTCCAAAATTATTCGCTGCTTCCCTGGCTCACCGTGCGGGAAAACATCGCTCTGGGGGTAGATGAAGTATTACAGGACCGGCCCAGAGGTGAGCGCAAGGGGATTGTGGAGCATCACATCGATTTGGTGGGATTGCGGCACGCTGCGGATAAACGACCCGGTCAGCTATCGGGGGGAATGAGACAGCGGGTAGCGATCGCGCGTGCCCTCGCCCTTCGTCCTAAGTTGCTGCTACTCGATGAACCGTTCGGCGCACTAGACGCCTTGACACGGGGCGGCTTGCAAGAAAAGCTGATGCAAATCTGTCAGGAAAGCAAAGTCACCGCAATCATGGTGACCCACGATGTGGACGAAGCGCTGCTACTGTCTGACCGAATTGTGATGCTGACTAACGGCCCAGATGCCCATATCGGGCAAATTCTGGAAGTCTCCATCCCTCGCCCGCGCAAGCGCATGGAGGTTGTCAATCATCCCAGCTACTACGGTTTGCGGAATGAGATGATTTACTTCCTCAACCAGCAGAAAAAAGCCAAGCAGCGCAAAGCAACGCAACCGGCGGTGGTTGCCCGGAATGGGTTGGAGAAAGTCAATCTGGAAATTGGCTTTATTCCCCTAACTGACTGCGCCCCTTTGGTGGTGGCAAAGGAAAAAGGTTTCTTCGCCAAGCACGGGTTAGAAGATGTGACGCTGAATCGCGAACCCAGTTGGAAAGCGATCGCGCAAGGGGTGGCGACGGGACGCCTAGACGCTGCCCAGATGGTTGCCGGAATGCCGATGGCAATGACCTTGGGAGCCGATGGCCCGCCACTGCCTGTGTGTACGGCGATGACTTTATCGCGCAATGGCAATGCGATTACCTTCAGTAAGGATTTGTACGATCGCGGCGTTCGCACCTTGGCAGATTTCAAGGAAGCGATCGCGCAAACTCCCGACAAAATCCATACACTCGGAGTGGTGCATCCTGCCTCCATGCACAACATGATGCTGCGCTACTGGTTGGCAAGTGGCGGCATCGATCCCGATCGAGATGTCAGTTTGACGGTGATTCCACCTGCCCAGATGGTTGCCAATCTGAAATCTGGAAGTATTGATGGCTACTGTGTCGGCGAACCTTGGAACTCTCGCGCCGTTCATGAAAAACTCGGTTTTGTGATTGCGACCGATATGGAGTTGTGGGCGGGACATCCGGAGAAGGTACTCGGATGCCAAGAAGAATGGGCAAATAAGTACCCGCAAACTCATATCGCTTTAATCAAAGCGCTTTTGGAAGCTTGCGAATACTGCGATGACCGACGCAATCGGGAAGAAATTGTCAACTTACTGTGTCAGCCGCAATACATCGGCTCCGCCCCAGAATACACCCGTCCCGGCTTTATCGATCCCTACGTTCGCGGGACGGGCGCAGCACCCGAACAGATGTTGCGCTATAACCAGTTCTTCGTCGATAAAGCGAACTTCCCAGAACCGGAGGAAGGACTGTGGGTGATGACTCAGCTAGCACGGTGGGGAATTGTTCCATTCCCCAAAAACTGGCTGGAAATTCAAGAACGAGTGCGGCGCATCGATGTATTTAGGGAAGCGGCGCGGGAACTCGGCTTAATGGATATCGGACGCGATCGCGCACCCATGCAAATGTTTGATGGCACCATTTTCAATCCCGACGATCCCATTAAGTACCTCAATAGCTTGGAAATTAAGCGTCCAATTCGTATCGAAGAGATTAACATCGACCCCTTAGTTGCGAGTCGTTAGTAATCAGTCATTAGCCATTCGCTAATGGAACTATGGCAAGAACAATTCGCGATTAGCGATTAACAACCTTCACCTCCCCATGCACACTTTGAACAACACTGGCGTCGTCACCCAACTAACCCAAGAAACCGTCAACCGCGACCCGTTTTTGGTCATTGAAGACGTTTCCAAGGTTTATCCCACTCCTACCGGACCGTATACCGTTCTAGATGGGGTAAACCTCACCGTCTATGAAGGCGAATTTATCTGCCTGATCGGTCACTCTGGTTGCGGCAAATCCACCCTGTTAAACATGGTGTCAGGTTTCAATAAGCCAACTGACGGTGAAGTGCGCCTGGAAACCCTGAAAATCCGCGAACCCGGCCCAGACCGGATGATGGTATTCCAGAATTATTGCTTGCTTCCCTGGCTGACTGCCTTCGAGAACGTTTACCTGGCAGTGGATTCTGTTTATCCTGGCAAACCCCGGTCAGAAAAAGTCACCATCGTTCGGGATCACCTCGCAATGGTGGGGCTGACTGAAGCAGCAGATAAAAAACCATCTCAGCTGTCTGGAGGGATGAAACAGCGAGTCGCGATCGCTCGTGCGCTCTCGATTCGCCCTAAAGTATTAATTCTGGATGAGCCATTCGGAGCCTTGGATGCCATCACCAAGGAAGAATTACAAGAGGAGTTGCTGACCATCTGGCGCGAACATCAAGTTACTGTCTTGATGATTACCCACGACATCGACGAAGCACTCTTCCTAGCAGATCGGCTGGTGATGATGACCAACGGGCCATCGGCAAACATCGGTGAAGTTTTGAAAATTCCCTTCGCCCGCCCCCGGAATCGCGCCCGGATTATGGAAGACCCGGAATATTACAACCTGCGAAACTACGCCCTCGACTTCCTGTTCAACCGATTTGCTCATGATGATGATTAGTCATCGCTTGTTAGGTATTATCCAATGGGTAATACCCAACAAGCGATGAAAGTATGGCTAATCGCAATTAGCAATTAGCAATTAGCAACGGACGACTGACGAATGACAACTGACAGTACAAAAACCCTTTGCCCTTACTGCGGCGTCGGCTGTGGATTGGAGGTGACACCTCCAGCGCAAGCCGGTAAGCCAACGCATCGGGATGCTCAAGGGAATCCCATCTGGAAAGTGCAGGGCGATCGCGCGCACCCTTCCAGTCACGGGATGGTGTGTGTCAAAGGTGCTACCGTTGCCGAGTCCCTTTCCAAAGACCGCCTTCTCCATCCGATGATCCGCGACTCCCTGGATGAACCTTTCCGCCGCGCCACCTGGGAGGAAGCCTTGGATCTCGTCGCGAGCAAGATTCAAAACGTTCTGGCAACTCAAGGATCGGACGCCGTGTGTATGTACGGCTCCGGGCAACTGCAAACTGAAGATTACTACGTTGCTCAGAAACTGCTCAAAGGGTGTCTGGGCACGAATAATTTTGATTCCAACTCGCGCTTGTGTATGTCCTCCGCCGTTGCGGGTTATATGCAAAGCTTTGGTTCAGATGGCCCCCCTTGCTGCTACGAAGATTTAGACTTAACCGACTGTGCTTTTATCATCGGTAGCAACACCGCCGACTGTCACCCGATCGTTTTTAACCGCCTGCGGAAACACCACAAGAAAAATTCCCACGTCAAAATGATTGTGGTCGATCCGCGCCGGACGAACACGGCTGAGGCAGCAGATTTGCACTTAGCGATTCGCTCAGGCACCGATATGGATCTACTCAATGGCATCGCTCACCTGCTGATGCGTTGGGGCGCAATTGATACTTATTTCATAGAGGACTGCACGACGAATTTTCCAGCTTTTGCAGAAGTCATCCAGCACTATCCACCGGAAGTGGTCGCCGAACGATGCGGTATTTCCATCTCTGACCTGGAAACAGCAGCTCGATACTGGTCACAGTCGAAGCGCGTGCTGTCTCTGTGGTCGATGGGCGTGAATCAGTCTTCTGAAGGCACTGCCAAGGTGCGAACGATCGTGAATCTGCACCTGATGACGGCTCAGATTGGCAAACCCGGTGCAGGGCCGTTTTCGCTGACGGGTCAACCGAATGCGATGGGCGGTCGGGAAACCGGCGGTCTTTGCCACATTCTGCCCGGATATCGAGTGGTCAAAAATCCCCAACATCGAGCGGAACTTGAAGCGTTTTGGCAACTCCCCGCCGGACAAATTTCGCCCTATCCGGGTCGCACGGCGTGGGACATTATTACGGGTTTGGAAACCGGAGATGTGGGCGTTCTCTGGATTGCCGCTACGAACCCGGCTGTCAGTTTACCTGACTTGGAACGTGCGAAAGCTGCATTGCAGCGATCGCCTTTTACGGTCTATCAAGACGCCTACTACCCCACTGAAACCGCCGCCTTTGCTCACGTTTTGCTCCCGGCGGCGCAGTGGAGCGAGAAAACTGGCACGATGACTAACTCCGAGCGAGTGGTCACGCTGTGTCAGGCATTTCGCACTCCCCCAGGAGAAGCCAAACCCGATTGGCAAATATTTACAGAAGTCGCACGGCGCTTAGGTTTTGCTGAAAAATTTCCCTACGAGACGCCAGCCTCCATCTATGCCGAATATGTGAAGTTGACACGCGATCGCGTCTGCGATATGAGCGGTCTCAGTCACGAACGACTGGCGCAAGAAGGTCCGCTTCAGTGGCCCTGTCCCGATCGTAGTTTTGATACCCCAAGTTTGAGTTCTCCCTTAAACTCTTCAACTCAAAACTCAAAATGTGCTACGCACCGCTACGCTAACAAAACTCAAAACTCAAAACGGCTTTACACTGATTTTCGCTTTCCGACGCCGGATGGACGGGCGCGGTTTGGAGCCTATCATTCGCGGGGGCTGGCAGAACCGCCCGATCCCAATTATCCTTTTGTTCTGACGACGGGCAGACTTTACGGACACTGGCACACCCAAACCCGTACCGGACGAATTGATAAAATTCGGCAGATGCACCCGCAGCCATTCATTGAAATTCATCCCCGCGATGCGGCTTCTCTGAAGATTCAGGAGAATGATTGGGTGGAAGTGCGAACCCGTCGAGGCACGGCGCGATTCCCTGCCAGAGTCACCAAGGCGATCGCTCCCGGTGTTACCTTTGTCCCCATGCACTGGGGCGCTCTTTGGGCAGATGGTGCCGAAGCGAACGCCCTCACCCATGCCGAATCTTGTCCCGAATCACTGCAACCGGAACTGAAAGCTTGTGCGGTGCAGCTGGTGCCCTTGACTGCTGAAAAAGTTGACTCTGAGTATCTCCTCCACCCCACTCAGTCCAAAGCTTTTTCCTCTGCTTTGTCTGTTTAAAATTGCCCCTAAGTTGAGGTTATTTATTCTCAATTCTGGCGTTTGAAATTCAATTTTTTTAGGCTTAAGAAGGGGTACGGCATTACCGTATCCCTTTTTTTATCAATCACGTCCGTCTGCTCTCCAGTGAGAAGATTGGGGCGAGGTGCTGTCGGATTTCTCCTCTTGTCAATAATTAGATCGCCTGGTGATACCAATTCTCTATGAAGTGACGCGGAAAAAAGCGGAGATAGTGTCATCCCATATCCGAATAGAAGCGATCGCAGACTCGCCTTATTTTCTCACTACTGGAGTATCTTCCAACGCAGCTCGCTCCCAATCTCCCAAATTCGCCCCTGCCTCATAAGTGCTTTGTAGGAATTGCAGCACGGCTGTATCTGGATCGTCTGCTTGTCGCACCGCCTCATAGGGCAGGACAAATTCTTGCAGCTCCGGGCTATAGAATGCAGACTGTGGTTGAATTGGATAATCCTTAAATCCTCTTGGTGTTGGGTAGGCGTAGGCATAAAATAAGGCTTCTGTTGAACCACCCCCAAACCAAAAACCACAACTGCTGACTTCATGGGAATAAGCCTCTCGCGTTACCCAATCTGCCATGTTGGGTACACCTCCTGGATGTTCGGGTGCCCTTCGTCCCGAAAAGCGAGTCACAGCCAGATCGAAACTGCCCCAGAAAAAATGGACAGGACTGCACTTTCCAATATAGTGGGAGCGAAACACCGTCATGATGCGATTGGCTTGTACCAGAATTTGCCAGAAGCGTTGAGCAGATTCTGGATTGTAAGCTGGCGATAAGGGCTACCTGTCTGCCCCTCTCCAAGCCGAACTCCAACCGTTGGGCATTGAGCTTGAAACAGCTTTGCGTTCCAACATGCACGACACTCGTGACCCCGCTTGGCTCGCCTTACTCAAACGGCTGCGACGACTGGTTGAAACGGTCATTGGGCAACTGGTTGAACGCTTCTCAATTGAAAAAGTCTGGGCACGCGACTTGTGGCACTTGACCAGTCGGCTCAATCGCAAACTCTTAGCTCACACTGTTTGTCGTTGGCTCAACCGTCATAGCCTTGACCCCTTGCAGTTTGAGTAACTTCTGGCTAGCTAGTTTTAGTCGCACATCGCGTAACATTTTTGCTTTCTATCAATCAGAGGCATTGGCAGATGCATCCTGAATCGGCACAAAGTTCAAAAATCATTTGTACCCCATCCCGGTGCTACCTGTGCGGCTCTAAGAACAAAGGCGGCTATGGTTTCCACCTCCTGTCGCGGCATCCAACTTTCCGGTACTTGACGACACCAAAAGCTTTCTTCGCTCCCGTCGTAGGTCATCGGCTGTCGAAGAAAAGCCACGATGCTGTTGATGGTGTCGCGGGGTGGAGTGGCACCTTCCTCAACTTGATTCTCCTCTTCTTAACAGGTACAGTCATAAAAAAAAGCCTTGGAGAACTATTCTAAGCTTCTTCCAAGCTTTTTCTATCACCAAAGAGGAGAAGAAATTTTAAACTTTAAGGGTGATTATGATTGAATTGCCAGCCTAAAGAACGGTTCTATTAACCCTCGACGATAATTTTACCAACCATCCCTCCTTTTTGTTGAGGTTGACTATAGTACGGATAAGTGCCCGGTGGTGCGTCAAGGGGGAAAGTCGTTTCGTAAGATTCTCCTACATCGAAGAGCATCTTGTAGTGAGAGAGCTCCCTAGCCAACGCTTTATCTCCGTTTGGCACTCCCGTAGGATCAAAAACAGCATTGTAGGGAGGTACAACATCCTGGGGACCATTATGGACAAACTTTACTGTGTCGCCCGGCTTAATTGTAAGTTCAGCCGGTTCAAACCTGAGCATCCCGGAATCTGTACCCATTTTAATCGTGTAGTATGCTCCGCTCATTCTCTCGTTTCCTCCCAAAATTGTCAATTAATTTTGTTTCGTATAATTTTAGCATTAACGCTTACATTCTGTAGAAGATTAAAACATTACGCGATGTGCAATTAAGTTTTGAATAGGAAAGTCTCACCCGACCTCTTAGCTCACACTGTTTGTCGTTGGCTTAACCGTCATAGCCTTAACCCTTGCAGTTTAGGTAACTTCTGGCTAGCTAGTTTTAGTCGCACATCGCGTTAATATTAAGCAGTTGAAATACTGGCGGAAATCCCAGAAACGTGGGATAAGTTATTTGTCAATAAAGTTCTTGATTGAAGAGAAGAAGCGAAATGACAAATTGGAGCGCTTGGCATAACTTTGATCGTAAAGGTAAAGCTATCGCAGCAGGTCGAAATCAAAACGGAGCGCAAGAAGTTTTCCTAATTGGTACAGATGATCAGGTGTATCACCGTTTGCAAGCTTCGCCTAACAGTGGTTGGAAAAACTGGGAGCCATTTGGTGGCCAAGGTAAAGTTATCGCAGCAGGTCGAAATCAAAACGGAACGCAGGAAGTTCTCCTAATGGGTACAGATGATCATCAGGTGTATCACCGTTGGCAAGTTTCGCCTAACAGTGGTTGGTCAGACTGGGATGGATTTGGTCCTCCAGCTCAATCGATCACAGCAGGTCAGAACCAAAACGGAACGCAGGAAATTTTCCTAATTGGTTTCTATCGTGAGCTGTTTCACTGTTTGCAAGATTCGCCTAATAATGGTTGGAAATCCTGGGAACTATTTGATGAGTATGGCAGTAGGGAGGTATTTGGCATTGAGGAGAAAGCTATGGGTCCGAACGCTATCGCAGTAGGTCAGAACCAAAACGGAACGCAGGAACTTTTCGTAATTGGTAAATATGATGAAGTGTATCACCGTTGGCAAGTTGCGCCTAATAGTGGTTGGACAGAATGGAAGCGATTTGATAGTCCACCAAGTAAAGCTATCGCAGCAGGTCAGAACCGAGACGGAACGCAGGAAGCTTTCCTAATTGATATACATGGTCAGGTGTATCACTCTTGCCAAGCTTCGCCTAATAGTAGTTGGAAAGACTGGGAGCCATTTGGCGATCTTAAAGGTAAAGCTATCGCAGCAGGTCAGAACCAAAACGGAACGCAGGAAGTTTTCCTAATTGGTACAGATGAGCAAGTATACCATCGCTGGCAGCAGTGATTTGCCTAGCTCTAGGGTGAATAGTGCCTACAAATTCTGCATTGTGACAGAAGCGATCGCTTCAGACCCCCATAACCAGCCAGACCCTACCAGCCCTCACCAGCTCACACGGCTAGCAGACAGGAAAGCTCATCTACTCTCCTAAGAATGACCCCTGAGACGCGCTAGAGGGTTACTGGGTATGATTCCACCATGAACGGTGGTCATGGTAAATTTTGTGGGAGCTACAGCGATCGCATCACCATACCAAAGCGATCGCTGCAACTTCAGGAATTACCTAGTAGCTCACTGGGTTAAGCATGATGTTGATGGTCTTGCTCAAAGGGAATCGCATCGGCAATTTCTTGGGGCATTGTCCAGATTTGCACTTCGATACCGAGATCCTTCAGGGTGTTCATCACTTCCTGATAAAAATCAGCCACCGAGCGAGGAGCAAGTGCCAGACTTTTGGTTGTACCTTCGCTTGTCTCGATTTTGAGTTGGTGAGCGAGAAAATCAAAGGTGATTTGAAAGCTGCGTGTTCCGTTAGGAATTGAACCAGTGGTAAGTCCAGGGGTGGTGACATACAGCGTCGAGTGCCACCAATGGTTGATTTTCGGGGCTAATGCTAACGGGATTTTACCAATAATTTGTGTCCACAAATGCAGCGTTTGATAGGTATCTTGCCAAGCTGAGAGTGACAAAGGGAGCCAAACAGCGTTCGATGAGCGGTGAGCAGAAGTCGTCATGAGATGAATCTCCATGCTCAGGATTGGCGGTAGATACTATAAACAGTATCAGGCTTTGAAAAAGATTTGATTACCCAACTGTTTAGAGAGGAGATTATGCAAGGATTGGTAATTTATCAAAATATCCTCTAACAGTGACAGCAACGAGAAAGGTTAGCATTGATTATGCATCAGCTTATCCGTCGGTTTGGCGCGATCGCTCCCGAACTACAAACTAAAATTCAGCAATTATCCATTCCCCAGTAAGAATATTTGGGCGAGGCGCTGTTGGATTTCTCCTCTGTAAATGATTTGAGCGCTTGGTTAGAAACTTAGGAGCAATAGACAATTGGATTTAAAAGAAAACTTGCGATCGCATCTGACCCAGATAGTACGCGATCGCGACCCTTATCTCGCCAGTTCGGGGCATTTCTACGTCCAGCATTACATCCGCGAACAACTGCAACAATGGGGAACTGTAGAAACCCACGAGTTCAGCATTCGCGGTCAAAACCATCAGAATCTCATTCTGAATCTACCAGCTGCGACAAATAATCAGAAGCCACCGATTCTTATTGGCGCACATTATGACGCTGCACCTGGAACCCCAGGCGCAGATGATAATGCCACGGGTGTCGCCGCGCTATTGGAATTGGCGAGAATTTTCGCAGCAGAACCGATAAAATACCCGGTGCGATTGGTTGCTTTTGATATGGAAGAATACGGGATGCTAGGGAGTCAGCAATATGCCGCTGATTTGAAGCAACAAGGACAATCACTTCGTTTGATGCTTTCCTTAGAAATGCTGGGATATTGCAACTCCGCCCCTGGTTCGCAACGCTATCCGGCCGGATTAGAACGCTTTTACCCGAATCGAGGTGATTACATTGCTTTGATTGGCAATTTGCCGACCATTCCTGATTTAATCCACCTGAGTCGCAACATTCGTAAAGTTGGGGTTCCAAGCGAATGGTTGCCGGTGCCGAATAAAGGTTTAATCGTCAGCTCAACGCGACTGAGCGATCACTCGCCCTTCTGGGATTTAGGCTATAAAGCAATGATGGTGACAGATACAGCATTTATGCGAAATCCCCATTACCATCAACCGAGCGACACCATAGAAACCCTGGATTTAAACTTTCTGACCGGCGTCTGTCGCGGTTTGGCTTCCGGTATTAGCCGTCTGTGAAAGATGACTTGCATACCGCACAATTAATTAGATAAACTTCTAATTAGATATGTATCTAATTAGACGTAAAACGATGGAAAAAGCGGAATTTCAAACCCTGCTACGCTTCTTCAAGGTTCTCGCTGACGAAAGCCGATTGAAGATTTTGGGGATTCTGGCGAATCGGGAATGCAGCGTCGAAGAATTAGCCGCGATTGTGAAACTGAAGGAGCCGACTGTCTCCCATCATTTGGGTAAACTGAAAGAACTCAATTTGGTGAATATGCGCCCTGACGGCAATACTCATTTGTATCGACTCAATAGCGAGGCGCTGCAAAACTTTAGCAAAGAGATTTTCACCCCAGATAACATGGCTTCTCTCGTCGAAGATGTAGAAGGGGAAGCATGGGAGAGCAAGGTATTGAAAAACTTTTTTGAGGACGTTAGCGAAGCGGGATGCGATCGCGTTCTTCGCCTGAAAGAAATTCCTGCCAGTCGCAAAAAACGCCAAGTGATTCTCAAGTGGTTGGCAAACCAATTTGAAATCGGGATTAATTACCCAGAACTTCAGGTGAATGAAATCATCAAGCGCCACCATCCTGACTGCGCCACTCTGCGACGAGAGTTGATAGCCTCTAAACTGATGCGGCGGGAAAATGGTGTGTATTGGCGTTTAGAAACCAGTATTAAGAGACCAGTATTGAGTGAGTAGAGACACGGCAGTGCCGTGCCCCTATCTCTGAGGGTAAATAGGTTTAAACCAGCTCGTAAACCTTAGCTTCCCAGGGGAAGATACCTTCTCTGCCAACCCATTCAGCAGGAACCATTCGATCTTGCGCGATCTCTTTCCACTGTTTACCAGGCGGAGTTGCAGGCCAATTGGGTACTTTATACTCAGAACCGGGAGGAGTCCCATACTCAGAGAAATTTGCTACCACAACTACTAACTGATCGTCTTTACCTCGCTGCCAGACTAGAACCCGCTTGCCTTCATTGAAGTCTGCATGGAGAAAATGAGTGTCGTTGACTGCTAAGGCATTAGAAGTAGTACGAAACTTTACTAGTCGGGCAACATAATTAAAAATACGCTGTCGCCAATCATCAGTTAGACGGCTGTAGTTGACCGGATCGACCTGTTTTTTATGGTCATCTGAAGTTGGCAAGTCATTTTGATCGGCGAATTCATCTCCTGCCAAAATCATCGGAATCCCGACAGCAGTGAGCAAACAAACAAATGCTAGCTTGATGCGCTTTTCTGTATCAAAAACTTGATTATTATTTAGGTAGCTGTAGAAGCGTTCGTTGCCAAAGCCTCCTACATCATGGGAAGTCAGATAATTAACTGCTTGAGAACCATCTGCAAACCCTAAATTACGACAGTCAATGAGTTTGCGGACGCTCCATTCAAAGCTAGGCTCATCAGACGAATTTTGTCCTAGAATGACGCTACGGATAATATGCTTAAACTTTTCGTTCCACAACCCATCGAGACGATTCTGTGAAATTAAAGCGAGAGGTACGCTTAATTCTTCACCGACTACGAGAAATTTATCACCGCTTTTGCTTTGTTCTTGCCAAAGCGATCGCGCATAATCTTTAAATTCCTGCAAAAAGTCATAATTGCCGATATTGTTGACGCTATCGAGGCGCAAACCATCTACCCGATAGTAATCCATCCAGTGGGCGATGTAGGCTTTCATATATTCGCGGGCAGGAACAAAACGCGATCGCGTACCTGCAAGCGGATGATACCCTTCTACCCAATAGTTGTACTTAAACAAATCACCGCCAAATCCGTCCCGATTTCCTTGTTCTGGATCGCCACTATTAAACTTGATATAAAATTCTAGATAATTAATGTTGCGGTAAGGATTGTTGTAAGAAAAAGCCATTACCGCATCAACAAAAAAGCGCACGCCATGTTGATGACAAACTTTGATAAGATTAATTAAATCGGTGGAAGCCGTGGGCGCTTCTTGGCTGTCCGGGCGACCTAAGTCATAATCAGCTGCAAAATAATTAGCCGTACCGTAGCCCCAATTATCTGTTTGATCGCTATCAGATGGCGGTAAAAGTTCTAAAGCATTGACACCTAATTCCACTAGATGAGCACGGTTTTGTAAAGCGCGGACTGTAGAGAAAGTAGGTGCGATCGCTTCTTCCACAAATAGAGAAACTACGTCTCGAAAAGTCCCGTTTCCTTCTTGAATTCCCCCAGTTGAACGAATTCGAGTCCAGCGAGTGGGCAACTCGTAAATCACTAGCCGATTATTCGGTTGTAGGTTTTCTATCGTATCTCCTTCCCAGTCCGCTGTTTGCCCCTTCGGATCGCACGGAACCAGCATTTTATCTCGGTAGAGGATGACGCTAGCTGGATCTAGGTCGGACATTCCCTCTTCTGAAAGGATTTTCGGTGCAGAGAAACGCCGATCCACCGTGTAAGCGGTAGGATCGGTGCAGTAGAGAATTCGATGGGTGTTGGTGTAGGCGTCAGTGTCGCGGACTTTAAACCAGTAAAAATAAACCTCTCCGTCTGTTAAATTGCAGTTTTCCGCTGGTATTTCCCAAAGTTCTGGAAAATCTGTTGATTGGATTAAGTCGAATTCTTGAAAATTTTCAAATGAGCTTGGATTATCTCCAGCGAAGTCGCCGATGTAAAGCGTTGGAGGGGGTTTAATATCTCCTGGACGCCACAAAACGAAATGTGTCTGTTTGCGATGCAATAAATCAGGAAGCATTACAGAAACCCCTTGAATACGAAGGTTAGCTACGAGCTTTTACACACGAGAACAGACTGCTATTCCAGATAAAAGGTGAATCCCAAGACTGGAAGAAAGAGATAGTTACTTGAATTAACAGAATATTCTTTAAAATGGAATCCCATCATCCTCTTCATCTTCCTGCTCTTTGGGATTCAACCGCCAGATAGTAGTTTTCTCTTCTTCCACGGGAAGTTCCGCGACCAATTCTCCTAAGTCCTTCTGAAGATTTTGGGTTAGCGTTACCGGAAACTCTAAATCAATTCCATGAATTTCCGCTATTCTTGCCAACTGGTTAAACGGAATCTTTTTTGTAGTTCGCTCATAACTGGATAATTGGAAATATTTCGTCTCTGATAGTTCCTGTGCCTGCATTGCGGCTTTGAGCCTATTTTGGATGTGGTCAATTTCGGTATCTAGCAACTTCCATTCCTGCTCAATTTCTCGATAGCGTTGGGCTAGAGCTGTTACATCTTCCTGTTCTGGATCTGGACTACTCAATTGAGTTAATTCCAACAGCCGCTGATGCACGTGAGCCAGATAAATCGGGTCCATTTTTGCATACTGTAGCTGACTTTCTGTCAGCGGTCGCTGTCCCCAATCGCTGCTTTGTTCGGTTTTGTCTATATTGGGAAAATAGCACAGCTTTTCTGCCAGAGTTCTCAATTGTAAATTTGGTACTGGCAATAAATAGTAAGGGATTGATTTGGCAATCTCTAAGGTGCAACTTACATTTTTAGCTTTGGTTTTACCTAATAACTTCAGATCGTAGCTGGAATTGTGGAAGACTTTTTCAATTGCAGGATTGACCATGATTTCTTTAATAAATATTTCTGCAATTTCAGAATTATCTAAAACATCTAAGATGCAAACGCTATCTCCGCTTACATCGGTAAAGTCATCTAATATTTGAATTAAAGAGAGTTTAGGCTTGCGAGTATTATAATCGGCAACTTCCGTATCTAAGTACAAAAGCTGGCGTTTTGAATATTCATCAATTAGAACTTTAGCTTTCTCTGTTTCTGTGAAGTAAAGCATTCTCTAAAACATCCTTTTTGTAAATAAAAGTTAAATAAAAGGTTAGATTATTTATTTTACTTTTAGAAGTTACAGTAATTAATATTTATAAATATTCCTGCTACAAAAGCTATTTTTATATCAAAAAATATGTTTATTAAAATAGGTTGGATGTTTTCAAACTAAAACCGGACAAACTAGCAACGGTATTTATAATAAGAATTAATTAGAAAGATTTTATCATCAACATCGCGCAATTATTTTTTATTATGCATTCCAATCTACCTTCCGACGTAAATAACCGCTGGCAATTCTGGATCGATCGGGGTGGTACGTTTACTGATATTGTGGCGCGGCGTCCGGATGGACAACTGGTGATTCATAAGCTGCTGTCGGAGAATCCCGAACGGTATACTGACGCGCCAATACAGGGAATTCGAGACATTTTGGGAGTTGCGGCAGATGCACCTATTCCATCGGAACAGATTGCAGTTGTCAAGATGGGAACCACTGTGGCGACAAATGCGCTTCTGGAACGCAAGGGCGATCGCACTCTTCTGGTCATTACTCAGGGATTTCGGGATGCCCTTCGCATCGGCTACCAAAATCGCCCCGATATCTTCGCCCGTCACATTGTATTGCCAGAGATGCTCTACGAGCGAGTGATTGAGGTCGAGGAACGCTACAGCGCCCAAGGCGAAGAATTAATCCCCGTAGAAACAGGATATATCGCATCTCTACAAGAAGCGTACAACGACGGGATTCGCTCCTGTGCCATTGTCTTCATGCACGGCTATCGCTATCCCGAACACGAGAAACAAATAGCAGATGCAGCGCGGAAAATTGGATTTACCCAAGTCTCGGTATCGCACGAAGTTAGCCCGTTGATGAAGTTGGTGAGTCGCGGTGATACTACCGTTGTTGATGCTTATTTATCGCCTATTTTGCGGCGTTATGTAGATCGAGTTGCCAGTCAGCTAGCCAGTTTGGAATCGGAATTTTCAACTCAAAACTCTCCCCAGTTGATGTTCATGCAGTCCAACGGTGGACTTACCGATGCCCAACAGTTTCAAGGGAAAGACAGTATTTTATCTGGCCCGGCTGGGGGCATTGTCGGCGCGGTACAGACAAGCTTGATGGCGGGATTCAACAAAATTATCAGCTTTGATATGGGCGGGACTTCTACAGATGTCGCCCACTATAACGGCGAATACGAACGCACCTTTGAAACGGAAGTTGCCGGAGTGCGGCTGCGGACGCCGATGATGGCAATTCATACGGTTGCTGCTGGTGGCGGTTCGATTCTCTTTTTTGATGGGGCGAGGTATCGCGTGGGACCCGAATCAGCGGGGGCGAATCCGGGTCCTGCTGCCTATGGAAAAGGCGGTTCGCTGACGGTGACGGATTGCAATGTGATGGTGGGCAAGTTGCAACCGGAGTTTTTCCCGAAATTGTTTGGATCGAACGGAGATTTGCCGCTGAATGCAGAAGTAGTACGGCAAAAGTTTAATGAACTGGCGGCAGAAATTGGGGACAATCGGACGCCGGAACAAGTGGCGGCTGGATTTCTCGCGATCGCAGTTGAAACAATGGCGAGTGCAATTAAAAAAATCTCTCTCCAGCGCGGTTATGACGTTTCGGAATATACTTTGTGCTGCTTTGGGGGCGCGGGGGGACAACACGCTTGTCTGATTGCCGATGCGTTGGGGATGAAGCAGGTGTTTCTGCATCCCTACGCTGGCGTGTTATCGGCTTATGGTATGGGTTTGGCAGATATGCGGGTGCTGCGAGAACGGGCGGTGGAGGCGCATCTGAGTGAGGAGTTAGTGCTGAGTTTGGAGGGGATGTTAAGCCAGTTGGCAGGGGAGGGGGAGGAGGAATTAAACCGCCACGACGCCAAGGACGCAGAGGAAAGAGAGGAAGAAGAGAGAAGGGAGGATGTTGAGATTGAGGTTTTTCGGAAGGTGCATTTACGGTATGAGGGGACTGATTCGGCGCTGATTGTAGATTTTGGGGATACGGCGGCGATGAGGGGGTGGTTTGAGGAGTTGCACCGGCAGCGTTACGGCTTTGTTGTGGAAGATAAAAGGCTGATTGTAGAGGCAGTTTCAGTTGAGGTGGTGGCGAAGACGGAGAGAGTAGAGGAAGCTGTCATTCAGCGTCGCAGCGATGAACTTCCCTCGCCGGTGGCAACTGTACAGATGTATGCGGCGGATCGGTGGCACGAGACGCCAGTGTATAAGCGAGAGGATTTGCAACCCGGAGACTGGATTTCTAGCCCTGCGATTATTGCCGATGCGACGGGTACGAATGTGATTGAACCCGGTTGGCAAGCACAACTAAGCGATCGCAATCATCTGATTTTACAGCGTTCGGCAGATTTACAATTCTCGATCCAAAATCCAGAATCTAGAATCCTCAAGCGTCCCGATCCGGTGATGCTGGAGATTTTTAATAATTTGTTTCGCGCGATCGCCGAACAAATGGGCATTACTCTGCAAAATACCAGTTCCTCAGTCAACATCAAAGAACGCTTAGATTTCTCCTGTGCAATTTTTGACCAACACGGGCAGTTAGTCGCCAACGCCCCCCATATTCCCGTACATTTGGGTTCCATGAGTGAAAGCGTCAAAAGTTTAATTGACGCCTGTGGCGACACGATTCAACCCGGAGATGTCTTTGCCTCAAATAATCCCTACAACGGCGGCACGCACCTACCCGATATCACTGTAATTAGCCCTGTATTTGCTTCCTCTCCAGACGCGATAAATCGCGTCTCTACAACCTCCCTTCCCACGCTTCCCCTCTTCTACGTTGCCTCGCGCGGACATCATGCAGATATCGGCGGGATTACCCCAGGTTCCATGCCTCCAAACAGCACCACGGTAGAACAAGAAGGAGTGCTACTTGATAATTTTCAACTAGGGGAGGGAGGACATTTTCGAGAAAAAGAATTGCTGGAACTGCTGGCATCCAACCCTTACCCAGCCCGAAATCCCAGTAAAAATATTGCAGATTTGCAAGCACAAATTGCGGCGAACGAACGCGGCGTGCAAGAACTCCACAAGATGATGGAGCATTATGGTTTAGAGACTGTGCAAGCGTATATGGGCTTTGTACAGGACAATGCGGAAGAGTCGGTACGTCGGGTTATCGAAGTTCTCAAAGATGGCAGTTTCACCTGTCCTCTGGATAATGGCAGCGCGATCGCAGTTAGCATCACCATCGACAAATCGACTCGCAGCGCCAAAATAGATTTTACCGGCACTTCTCCTCAGCAACCGAGTAATTTAAACGCACCAGCAGCCGTGTGCAAGGCAGCAGTATTGTATGTCTTCCGCACTTTAGTGAATGACAATATTCCCCTCAATGCGGGTTGTCTCAAACCTTTGGAAATTATTATTCCCGAAGGCTGTATGTTAAATCCGCGTTATCCTGCTGCTGTGGTGGCGGGAAATGTAGAGACTTCGCAAAACATTACCGATGCTTTGTATGGGGCGCTGGGGGTGATGGCAGCTTCCCAAGGAACGATGAATAATTTCACCTTTGGAAGCGATCGCTATCAATATTACGAAACCATCTGTGGCGGTTCCGGCGCTGGCGCTGACTTCGACGGCACCGACGCCGTACAAACTCACATGACAAACTCCCGTCTTACCGACCCAGAAGTATTGGAATGGCGATTTCCTATCCTTTTAGAAAGTTTTGCGATTCGTCCCAATAGTGGCGGGAATGGACATCATCATGGAGGGAATGGTGTTATCCGTCGCCTGCGTTTTCTTGAACCCATGACTGCTGGAATTTTATCAAGTCGTCGTGTCATTTCTCCCTTTGGTTTGCATGGTGGTGAAGCGGGTGCAGTCGGGAAAAATTATGTGCAGCGTACTGATGAAACTATAGAGGAATTAGGCAGTACAGGGGTTGTAGAAATGCAGCGTGACGATGTATTTGTTATCGAAACACCAGGAGGTGGAGGTTATGGAATTGCCAAGAATCTGTAACCTAATAATTGATACATGATAAAAGCGCGATCGCAACCCTTGACCTTTGATAGATGATTATATTCGACCCAAACAGCAAGTAGGAAAAGTAGGAAAAGTAGGGAATTATACTTAGTAATTTATTTGCTTGAGTTGGAAAAACTGCTGAAATCCTTTGTTTGCGCGGCTTGTAAACGAATCGCTTAAAGCAATAAGGTTAGCGCCTATCTGTAAGTGATTCTTAATAAGGCATATTTAATTAAAGAATGCTAGTTTAGGTAGTTGACAGAACTTTATACGGTCTCTATCCGACGCTTTAGTTGAAGTAGTATCTTAGGAAATCAAAAAAATCAAGTACAAACTTACGGATTTTAAAGCAAATTCTCAAAAAAATTTAATTGTCCGATTCGGGCAATGTTTACTGATTCGTCTAAACACAGAGGAAGTTCTTTCTTTAGGCGGGCTAATTCGATACGACTTACACGGAGGTTCCCCTAAATCTCATTTTTTAAGAGGGGCTTTGACTATATTTCCCCTCCTTTTTCTACCGTTTTGTAGCAGCGCGAATGCGATAGGCTATGCCTGCCATTATGCGGGGGTTGGTAGGAATCGAAACGGGACTTGTAAGTTCAAAAAAACTCGTGGGGCGAGATTAAGGAAGCCATTCACAAATGCATTCCTTTTGCTGAAAAACTTTTTTATATCGATTGATTTTTAGAAATCCGCGACATTGAAAAAGATATGCATAGCGCAATGGCTGGCACTTATAACCTAGGTTTAGTAATCCTTTCTTTTGCGATCGCGGTAATAGCTTCTTACACAGCCCTAGACTTAGCCGGACGAGTGCGGTCTGCTGTGGAACGGGGACGATGGCGCTGGCTTCTGGGTGGAGCAGGGGCAATGGGAACCGGAATTTGGTCAATGCATTTCATTGCTATGCTGGCTTTCCAATTGCCACAGGCTGTCAATTACGATGTGTGGATCACCCTGTTCTCCTTGATGTGCGCGATTCTTGCCTCAAGCATTGCTTTGTGGCTGCTGAGTCGCGCTGTTTCAATCCCGCTGGTCATCGGCGGCGGGGTTTGTATGGGAATTGCCATTGCATGGATGCACTACACAGGGATGGCAGCCATGCAAGTCCAGGCGACGATTGAGTATGACTGGAGATTGGTGAGCCTATCGGTAGCGATCGCCATCATCGCTTCTTTTGCCGCGCTTTGGCTGGCATTTCGGCTACAAGAGCAATCCTTAAAAGGTTTGCTATGGCAGAAATTCGGCAGCGCTCTCCTGATGGGAATTGCCATCAGTGGGATGCACTACACGGGAATGTGGGCGACTCACTTTACCCCTCACAAAGTCTTTCCACTAGAGCCGTCTCCCCCCATCACTCAGTCTTGGTTGGCGATCGCTATCGGGATTGCTACCTTGTTCATTTTGAGCCTAGCCCTATTAACCTCTCTATTCGATCGGCGTTTAACAGCGCAGTTAGTTCGAGAGCAAGCGTTACAGGAAAGTGAGAACCGCTTTCGGATGCTGATCCGAGAAATGCAGGTAGGAGTATTACTGCTCAATGCTAATGCCGAAATTCTCACCTACAATCAAGCTGCGATTAATCTGCTCAATCTCAACTCAGAGGATTTATCGCATCAGGTATTTGGTGCAAATTGGCTGTTGCAGCAAGAAGATGGTACACCCTTCCCAACGCCAGAGCTACCCGTGCAGTCCAGCATTGCCCAGCGCCAACCGATTCATAATATTGTCGTGAGAATCGACCATCCTGAGAGCCATAATCAACGCTGGCTGCTAGTAAATGCCGACCCGCAGCTAGCAGAGGACGGGAGTGTAGAGCGAATTGTTTGTACCCTCAGCAATATTACGAACCAAAAGCAAGCGGAAGCCGCACTCCGCCAAAGTGAAGAACGATTTGCTTTAGCGGTAGAAGGAGTTAATGGCGGGATTTGGGATTGGAATATTCCAGCAAATTATGTATATCTGTCGCCTCGCTGGAAAAGTATGTTGGGCTATGAAGACTTAGAAATTCCGAATAGCATCGATACTTTCAACCGAGTTCTGCACCCAGAAGACTCAGAGCGAGTGTTAGCGGTGATGCTTGCCTATTTAACTAAGAAAATCCCCAACTACGAGGTAGAGTTTCGGGCATCCCATAAAGATGGCAGCTGGCGCTGGATTCTGACCCGTGGCGTGGCATTGTGGGATGAAACCGGCACAGCCTATCGCATAGCAGGTTCCCATACTGATATTACCGATCGCAAGCAGAGGGAAGAGGCACTGCACTTAATGGTTGAGGGAACAGCTTCTGCAACTGGCAATGAGTTCTTTCGCTCTTGTGTCCGCTATCTCGCCCAAGTTTTGGGAGTCCGCTACGCTGTAGTCGGTCAATTTGCAGATGATACTGAAACTAGAGTGCGAACTTTGGCTTTCTGGACGGGTGAGGGCTTTGGCGAAAATTTCGAGTACGACTTGGCGGGTAGTCCCTGCGAAAACGTCTTGAAAGGAACGAGCGGTTTTTATCCATCCGAGGTACAAGAACTTTTTCCTAACTTCCCAGCGTTAGAGAAGTTAGGCGCACAAAGCTACTGGGGAATTCCGTTAAGAGACTCGGCTGGCAATACAATTGGCAATTTGGCGGTGTTGGATGTGCAGCCAATGGCTCACGATCCTGGCAAAGAAATGATTATGAAAATTTTTGTTGCCAGAGCGGGAGCCGAGCTGGAGCGGAACTTAGCAGAGGAATTGCTGACAAAACGAGCAGCGATGGACAGTTGCTTGAGCCGGATTTCTGGGATGCTGATTGACGAAAACTTAGATACTGCGATCGCTTTCACGCTGCAAGCCGTTGGCGAGTTTTTGGGGTGCGATCGCACTTACCTGTTTGATTACTCCGATCGCCAAAACGGCTGGAATATGACCCACGAGTGGTGCGGCTTTGGCATTCAGCCAGCGATCGAGCGGTTTCAAGGTTTACCCGTTGAAAATCATCACTGGGTTCACAACCAACTTTTGAGTGGCAAAACGGTTCAATTTCCTGCCGAACGCCCACCCTTAGCCGCCAAACCAACCTTGACGGAACTCCAGTGCATCCAGTCTCGGCTTGCCGTTCCGACGCTTTACGCTGGTACGGTTGTCGGTTTTATGGGTTTGGATGCCATAAGCTCTTCCAAAGTCTGGAGTCAAGAAGAAATTAATTGGCTTAAATTAGTCAACGAATTCATTGCAGGGACCCAGGCACGTCAAGCCGCACAAGCCGCATTACGGGAGAGTGCAGAACGGGAAAAAGCGATCGCTTTCGTGATTCAGCGAATGCGCCAAACCTTAGAAATTGACAAGATTTTTAGCGCTACAACCGAAGAATTACGCCATGCGATTAATTGCGATCGCGTTGGTCTCTATCGTTTCCATCCCGACTGGAGTGGGGATTTTGTATCGGAGTCGGTAGCAGAAGGCTGGAATTTGCTAGTTCCCGAACAAATTCATCAATCTCAGCTGCCCAAGGTTGCCGTTAACCAGGTGGGTTGTGCTGGCAAAACTTTGGGAAGTGCAGAGGAGCCAATCCAAGATACTTATTTGCAAGCAAATCAAGGCGGGACTTATCGCCAAGGAACCAGTTATCGTTGTGTCCCAGACATCTACCAAGCTGGATTTGACGCTTGTTACCTAGAACTGTTGGAGCGCTTTCAAGCACGAGCTTATATCATTGTTCCGATTTTCCATAGCAATCAACTGTGGGGCTTGCTAGCAACATACCAAAATTCCGGTTCTCGCCAATGGCAAGAGGCAGAAATCAAGATGGTTGTTCAAATTGGGGCACAGTTAGGCGTTGCGATCCAACAGGCAGAATTGCTAGCGCGAACTCAACAGCAGTCAATTGAATTGATGATCGCCAAGGAAGCCGCCGATGCTGCCAACAGTGCTAAAAGCGAATTTCTTGCCAATATGAGCCACGAACTAAGGACACCCCTCAATGCCATCCTTGGTTTTACCCAATTGATGAGCCTTGATACCTCCCTATCTGCCGAACATCAGAAATACCTGGAGATCATCAGTCGCAGTGGCGATCATCTGCTGGCATTGATTAATGATGTTTTAGAGATGGCTAAAATCGAGGCAGGGCGAGTCACGCTACATGAAAATGACTTTGACCTGTATTGTCTGCTCAATAGTCTTGAACAGATGCTACAACTCAAAGCCACAAGCAAAGGACTCTTGCTTAACTTTGAATGCACGGCTGCTGTCCCCCAGTACGTCAGAACCGACGAAAGTAAGCTGCGTCAGGTCTTGATTAACCTTCTCGGTAATGCCATCAAATTTACTGACAAAGGGAGCGTAACCCTGCGCGTTACAGGGGAGGAAGGAGAGGCGGAAAGCAGGAGTGTTGGGGAACAAGCAGACTCCTCACCTGTGCCTTTTATCCGCCTGCTCTTTGAAGTGGAAGATACTGGCCCCGGTATTGACCCAAATGAATTCGATCGGTTATTTGAAGCTTTTGGACAAACCTCAGTTGGGCTGAAGTCCTGTCAAGGTACGGGTTTGGGTTTACCGATCAGTCAAAAGTTTGTCCAACTGATGGGGGGAGGAGCGATCGCAGTCAGTAGTCATCCAGGTCAGGGAGCCAAATTTACCTTTGACATTCAGGCAGGTTTGGTTGAGCAGATGGAGATTGAAACATCCCAATCTATCTATAAAAAAGTTATTGGTTTAGCTCCTGACCAACCCATCTATCGTGTTCTAGTTGTGGAGGATAAGCCCACAAATCGTCTCCTCCTAGTTAAG
Organism: Coleofasciculus sp. FACHB-712; assembly: GCF_014695635.1. Lineage (NCBI taxonomy): Bacteria > Bacillati > Cyanobacteriota > Cyanophyceae > Coleofasciculales > Coleofasciculaceae > Coleofasciculus > Coleofasciculus sp. FACHB-712. The sequence goes on from NZ_JACJOQ010000556.1 coordinate 26,467, forward strand.
CTTCTTACTTACTTGGGCTTTGAGGTGCAAGAAGCTGAAAATGGTCAAGAAGCTGTGGCAATTTGGGAGAGTTGGGAACCCCATCTAATCTGGATGGATATGCGGATGCCTGTGATGAACGGCTATGAAGCTACCAAAAAAATTAGAGCTTCCTTAAAAGGTGAGGCAACCATAATTATTGCCCTAACTGCCAGCGTTTTTGAAGAAGACAGACAAATTATCTTGTCAGCGGGATGCGATGACTTCGTGCGTAAACCTTTTCGAGAAGAGGAACTACTCTTTAAAATGAATAAATATCTAGGGGTGCAATATCTCTATGAGGAGGAAGCATTACCCACCGAAAGCAGGAAGGAAAATTTACCAGAGACTTCCGATTCTGACATCCCCCTTCAGATTTCCACTATGCCCTCTGAATGGATACAACAGCTACACTATGCAGCTTCCCAAGGCAGCGATTTCTTGCTCCTTCAGCTCCTTCAGGAAATTCCCCCAGAAAATTCGTTTGTTATAAATGCTTTGACCAATTTGGTCGAAAATTTTCAGTTTGAGCAAATTATGGAATTAATTCAATCAACTGAAACACAGCTTACTGGTAAAAACTCACAGCAAACCTCCCTCAATTTTTCGCCTCTTCTATCACATTCCCAGCAGGAGTAAGATATTGAAAAATTTTGTTGCAGGATGGCAAATAGGTTGTTTCCCATTGCCTTCCTCTACTCTCACACCTGTGGAAGATGATTGCAGAATGTCTAAGATAAGTGGTTAAATAATATTTAACGCTGCAATCAATTAGTTCAAAAGTTTTTAAACCTTTATCATTGACTGCAAACAGGAAATAGAAGAAAGATGACTTTTGAATAATATTCTAAACTAACGAATTTTCCAAAATCGATGATGAAAGAATTGAAATAAATAATTTCTCCCTTGTTATGGCAAAAGAAGATATTCTCATCGTTGATGACACCCCTGAAAACTTGCGTTTTCTGTCTGGTCTGCTAATGAAGCAAGGCTATACCATTCGCAAGGCATTAAGCGGGCAAATGGCAATGACAGCGATACAAACTGTTATCCCCGATCTAATTTTGCTTGATATTATGATGCCTAGCATGGATGGTTATGAAGTTTGTGAAAAACTGAAATCCGATCCAAAAACTGCTGCAATTCCTGTAATTTTCTTAAGCGCTCTCAGCGAGGCTTTTGATAAAGTAAAAGCTTTTTCGGTTGGCGGAGCAGATTATGTTGCCAAACCTTTTCAATTTGAAGAAGTTTTAGCTCGTGTTCAGAATCAACTAGAGTTAAGAGCCGCAAAAATCCAAAACCAACAACTAAATACTCAACTTGAAGAACGAGTTAAAGAGCGGACTTTTCAGCTAGAAGTAGCGAATCAAGAACTGAGGCGAGAAATCAACGAACGGATGCTCCTTCAAGAACAACTCATAAAAATGGCACTTTATGACGATCTTACAGGATTGCCCAATCGAGCTTTATTCATGGAGCGTCTAGAACAAGCTCTCAAACGCACCAAGGAACATTCAGGAGAGGCGTTTGCCGTGTTGTTTCTTGATTGCGATCGCTTTAAAGTAGTCAATGATTCTCTCGGTCATCTTGCTGCTAACGAACTGTTAATTAATTTAGCTCGCCGCTTAGAAAAATTACTCAGTCAACATCATACTTTGGCTCGGTTGGGTGGTGATGAATTTGCGATTATCTTGACAGACGTTGGAAATATCAGCAGTGTACTCCTTATCGCAGATCAAATCCTTCAATCTTTTGCTTCTCCGTTTCAATTAAATAAACAGGAAATTTTCATCAACGCTAGTGTTGGAATTGCTATGAGCAATCCTAATTACGAGCGAGCAGAACATATATTGCGAGATGCAGACATCGCAATGTATCGTGCCAAAACCTTAGGAAAAGGTCAATACCAAATTTTTGACCCAAAGATGCACGATGCTGTGATTCAAGTTTTACAGCTTGAAAATGACTTGCGTAGAGCCATCGAACGACAAGAATTCATTGTCCACTATCAGCCAATTATTGCCCTTGATACCAGCAAAATTGTTGGGTTTGAAGCATTAGTTCGCTGGGATCATTCTCAACGAGGAATGGTATCGCCTGGATTGTTTATTCCTGTAGCAGAAGAAACAGGTTTGATTAACCAACTTGGCAATTGGGTTTTGCGGGAAGCTTGCTATCAGCTTCAGCAATGGTATCAGGAAAAACTGATCGATCATCCCCTATTTATGAGTGTCAATCTTTCAGCGCGGCAGTTTGCTCAGCCAGATTTAATTGAGCAAATTGACCAAATCCTCGCGGAAACCCAACTGAATCCTCAAAGCTTGAAGTTAGAAATCACAGAAAGTGTTCTGATGAATAATACTCAATCTGTAAAAGCGATTATTCAGCAACTTCGAGAACGTAAGATTCAGTTATGTATTGATGACTTTGGTACCGGGTATTCTTCTCTGAGTTATTTATATAATTTTCCTGTTGATACTCTCAAAATCGACCGTTCTTTTATTAGTTATTTAGATGAAAAAACAGATAGTTTGGGACTGATTCCGGCGATTATGAAGATTGCTCAAACTCTAAATATGAGTGTAATTGCTGAAGGAATTGAGACGGGCGAACAGCTATCTCAGCTAAGAAACTTAAATTGTGAATTTGGACAGGGATATCTATTTTCCAAACCCGTAGAGGGAAAAAAAGCAACAAACTTAATCGTATCGGATACACAGCAATAATATTTAAGCTAAACGTGTAGTCTATGTTACTAGATATAAGTTTAAATTAAATAAAGATAGTTAATGAAATTGAAATAGCACCTATTTTTTTACAAAGATTAACTATTTGGGATGCAGCGATAATCAGCAGGTTGACAATTTTGATACTCTTTTAATTCAAAGCCCAATGGATTCCAAATTAGCAAATACCTTCAAAGCCGATATCCTGATAGTTGATGATACACCAGACAATATTCGATTTTTATCTTCCCTGCTGTTAGATAAGGGATATAACGTTCGTAAATCGATTAATGGTCAAATGGCTTTAACCGCAGTTAAGACACTTCAGCCGGATCTAATCTTGTTAGATATTAATATGTCGGGCATGAATGGTTATGAAGTTTGCGAAAGGTTAAAGGAAGATACTGAAACTTCCTCTGTGCCTGTAATTTTTTTAAGTGCTTTGGATGATGTTTTAGATAAAGTGAAAGCTTTTCAAGTTGGGGGCGTAGACTATATTACTAAGCCTTTTCAAATTGAGGAGGTTTTGGCGAGGATTCAAAATCAACTAACAATTCAAAGCCTTCAAACTCAGTTGAAAAATCAGAACTCACAACTTCAACAAGCCTTAGGCGATCTCAAGAAGGCTCAAGCACAACTGGTTCAAAAAGAAAAAATGCTTGGGTTGGGTCAATTAGCCGCAGGAATGGCTCACGAAATCAATAATTCTATTGGCTTTATTTCTGGCAATCTCGAGCCAGCACGCAAATATATTCAAGACTTGCTAAATCTGGTTCGTATCTATCAACAAGAGTACCCAAAGCCTACTCTTCCCATTCAGAAAGCGATTCAAGAAATCGATCTAGATTTTCTGAATTCAGATATTCAAAACCTTGTAGGCTCAATGCAAACGGGTGTAGAGCGAATCTGCACAATGCTCCTGGCTTTACGCATTTTCTCCCGCCTTAATGAATCAGATATTAAAGCTGTAGACATCCATGAAGGGTTGAATAGCACTTTATTATTGTTGCAGCATCGACTTAGAGGAGAAGGGAAACGCCCGGAGATTCAGGTGATCAAAAAATATGAAGATTTACCCTTAGTTAATTGTTATGCTAGCCAACTTAATCAGGCATTTCTTAATCTTTTGAATAATGCTATAGATGCTCTAGAATTGAGGATTGGGCAAGACTTTTCTGAATCTTCCAGCCCAACAATTTGGATTAGTACAGAGTTTAGTGCTTGGGAAACGATAATTATCCGAATTAAAGACAATGGAATTGGCATTGCTGAAGAAATGCGATCGCGTTTATTCGACCCATTTTTTACGACAAAGCCTATAGGTCAAGGCAGCGGGTTAGGGTTATTGACGGCTTATGAGATTATAGTAGAAAAGCATAAAGGTCAACTGACGTGTCATTCATTCCCCGGACAGGGTGCAGAGTTTACGATTGAAATTCCAGTACATCTTGTTAAGACCACATAGGCTTAAACGAAGCCGAAAGCGGAAGAGACGCTACGCGCAACTTTTTTAGTCTCCAATTTATCTTCGGGTGGAGGCTCGAAATGTCAAGCAAAATTTTTTAAATTTCTTAAGATTGGTGATGTAAATGGCGTTCCTGTGGAGGAACCCGTCCTGACGGCTGATTGAATGGCAACGTGACGATAAATGTTGTGCCAATACCGACTGCACTTTCTACTTGAATCTCTCCCCGATGTAAATCTACACACATTTTGGCAATAGAAAGACCTAATCCGGTTCCTTGAATTGGTCCTACATTGCTACAGCGATGGAAGGTTTCAAACAGGCGTTGTTGATCTTTTAAAGGAATACCAATTCCTTCATCTTTTAAGCGGAAAGTAGCTTCTCCATTTTGGAAAACTAAATCAAAGTAGATATTGCCACCTTGGGGAGAATACTTAATCGCGTTGGAAAGTAAATTAGTGAAGATATGCCGCAGCAAGACTTCATCCATTTCAACTTGGGGGGGTTTCCCTTGACAGGTAAAGATAATGTTGTGCTGTCTAGTAGCACAAGCTTGTAAAGTTGCTGTGAGATCCCAGCAAAATTTTTCTAAATCGAGTCGTGCGGGTTTAAACTGAAGTCCACCTGCCTGAGTTTGACCCAAGATCAATACCTCATCTAATAGGTGGAGCATATTGCCGATGGCACCTTCAATCCGCTCGAAGTATTCATTTCTCTTCTGTTCGGTTAAGCTCTGATTGTAGGCTCGAAGTAACTCCGCAGACATCCGAATTGTCGTCATGGGAGTGCGGAACTCATGGGAAACGATGGAAACGAAGTTTGATTTGAGTTGGTTGAGTTCTCGTTCCTGTTCCAGGGCTTTGAGGATTTCTGTCATTGCGAGTTTGCGATCGCTAATATCTCTGCCTTCCACAATCAGCAACACCACTTTCCCCGTTTCGTCCGTCAAGGGCTTTAAGGAAAAATCAATCCACAGCATCACATTCAATTCGCCCTGTACCTGGATCTCATGGCGGACAAAATGACCGTTCGCGGCGTAGGCGATCGCATTTTTCAACCAATCCTGGCTTTCCTGGCAATAATTCCAACATTTTGTCTGCCACATCAAGTGACCAACATAATCTTCTAATTGAAGACCGCTGAAGTTAAGAACTGTTTGGTTAACTTCCAGGATCTTTCCTTCTGGTGTCAACAACCCCATTAATTGAAATGTCTGCTCAAAAATCCCTCGGAAGCGTCGTTCGCTTTCGTGCAGCTGCTTGAGAATTTGTCCGCGTTCAATGGCGTAGCGGATCGTCCGCACTAGCAATTGCATTGTAATTTGATTTTTGACGAGATAATCCTGTGCCCCTGTTGCCACCGCTTGTAGGGCAAGTTCCTCATCATCAAACCCGGTCAGCACCACAATGGGGATATCTGGTGCAGCTATCCGGAATTGTGCTACTGTGTCCAATCCATCCGAGTCAGGAAGAGAAAGATCCAATAAAGCAACATCCCAGGAATCAGCGCTACAAGCATCAATTGCGTCGCCCAGCCGCTCAACGTGTACTAATTGCCATCCCTCCTGATTTGAGCGCGAGAACAGTTGGCGTAGCAAGTTAGCATCGCTGGGGCTATCTTCCACTAGGAGGACTTGAATCGGCGTTTTGTACATAACTGGGGTTACTCTAGTGGGAGTCTTACTGCTGCCAGCCAGAAATCATTGATCAATTGCACAATCCGAATAAATTGCTGCATATCAACCGGCTTCGTTACGTAGCAGTTGGCACTGAGGTTATAAGACTTAAGTACATCCTCTTCATCGGCTGAGGTGGTGAGAACGACAACTGGGATACGTTTAAGATCGGGGTCTGATTTGACTTCCATGAGGACTTCTCGCCCATCCATCCCTGGTAAATTGAGATCGAGTAAAATCAGGTCTGGACGTGGAGCATTGGCATATTCACCTTCCTGTCGCAGAAATTCCATTCCCGCCTCGCCATATTCAACCCAGTGCAGGTTGTTAGCAATCTTAGCTTTTTTAAATTCTCGGATGGTTAAATTCGCATCGCTGGGAGAGTCTTCAATCAGCAAAATTTCCACGGATCGGAAGGTATAGCGGCTATTCATGCGAGTTCGTGGCTTCTAAGAGTGAAGGGTCAGGCGTGAGGGGAATGGTAAAGTAAAATGTCGTTCCTACTCCTGGTTGCGATTCGGCCCAGATGCTTCCACCGTGACGCTCGACAATTTTTTTGCACATAGCCAGACCAATGCCAGTACCAGGAAACTCTCGACGGGTATGAAGACGCTTGAATATCTCAAAAATGCGATCGAGATACTGTGGCTTGATACCAATTCCATTATCACGTACCGAAAAAAGCCATTCCCGATCTTTTAACTCCGCTGTAATGTGAACTTGGGGCGGTTCCTCACGGCGGAACTTAATGGCGTTGGCGATTAAATTTTGAAATAACTGGAGCCATTGGGTTTTGTCACCGTTTACTTGGGGCAGAGGGTCGTGGGTGATGGTGGCGTTACTTTCTGCGATCGCGACTTGCAAATTGTTTATCGCCTGAAGCAACACCTTCTCCCCATCAATGGAGACAAATGCTTGAGTGCGAGTGCTGACGCGGGAATAGGCGAGCAAGTCTTGAATCAACTGCTGCATCCGCGTTGCACCGTCTATTACATAAGCCATATATTCCTGTGCAGACTCATCCAGACTGTTTTGATACTCCTGCACTAACAGTTGGGTATAACCTGACACTGCCCGTAATGGCTCTTGCAAATCATGGGAAGCTACATAAGCAAACTGCTCTAGTTCTCGATTGGAGCGCTGCAAGTTGGTTGTGAGTTGCTCTAATTTCCGCTCTGCTTCTAACCGTTCCGCAATCTCAGTTTCTAAAGCAGCGTTTGTCTGGGCAAGTTTTTCGGTTGCTAGGATGCGATCGCGAATTTGCTTTCGCAACAGAAAGTAAATCGCAATCAGTAGGCTGAAACTCAACAAACCGCCAATACAAACAACCAGAATGGTATAACGAACGCTTCTATTTGTTGCCGCTGCGCGACGCTGCAATAACATTTGCTCTTCTTTTTGCATTGCAGCCAGTAGCTCTTTAATTTTCTCGTATATCGCTGAGTTCCTATCTGTAAAGGCAATTTGAGCGTTCCTGTCTTCTCCTAAATTCCGCTGTCGCAGCTCAATGGATTCTTGCAGCCCCTTCAGTTTTTCGGCAATCAGAGGTTCGAGGAGAGCGAGCCTCTGCTGTTGGAGAGGGTTATCAGCCGTTAATGTCCGAAGGGTTGTGAAGCCCCGGTTACTTTCTTGAATGCCCTGCCGGTAATTGATCAGGTAAGTGTCTTGTCCTGTGATGATGTAGCCTCGCCTTGCTTTTTCGGCACTGTTGATTCCCGAAAGGGTATGCTCGATCTCTTCCCGGACTTGATAAGTGTGATCTACCCATCTAGAGTTATTCAACAGCCTTTGGACGCTCCAGGAGAAAGTGACACCGACGCCAAACAACAAAAGCAGCGCCAGAGTAAATCCACCGCTAACCATTTTTTCTGATGGTTCTTTCATGCCTGTTTTTTCTTTCGAGCGATTGACTAGCGGGACTTAAACAGATTTCAAGCCCAAATAAAACCCAAAGCAGCTTTATAGGCTGAGAATACATCTCGATTAGCGTTCACCCACTCCATAAAACGGAAAGACATCGCTGTCCG
>NZ_JACJOQ010000557.1:0-3121 GCF_014695635.1 Coleofasciculus sp. FACHB-712
AGAAAAAGATGAAAAACAATCAGATAAGTATCCAAGACCTCGATCTTTTCACTGAACTCTCTACTGATGAACAAGTAAACTTAGTCGGAGGAGCTTGTAGCGCTACGACTCCAGGGGGAACCGTGGTAAGCGGTACGACATGCACAGTTTTAACCAGTGGAACTGTTGTAGTAAAAGTAACCGAACCAATCATTGGTATACAGCAGCCGATCTTGGTGGCTAAGTCATAGTAGTGCTGTTGCTAAAACGAGCGGCTGTTAAGCCTGATGCATTGTACTGTCAAGACAGCAGTAATTCCTGCTTTTCATTCTAGGATGAATTAACAATTTTCCTAGGAAAAAGTGAAGCAAAATCAATGTTTTACGATTAACCCGCGATTTTTACATGAAATCGCGGGTTAATCGTTTAGCACTGGTTAGAGATAGGGGTACTGTCGAGATACAAATAAAGGCTGAAATGTTTGACTAGTCAAGCTTTTCGCTCTTTTGAATCATCGCCTAAGTGCCAAATTCTGGATCTTTTTTAATCGATGATCCTCAGAATATCTTTCGCTCATCTAAATGAGCCAGGATATCCTGACGCGATCGCCATACCGGACGCAACTGTTTTCGGGCGGCTAGCGGTAACTGATCGCTAAGATGGGGCGATCCGGGTTGAGTTGCATTCCCGTAGCCGATCAGTGCCATTGCCTTGACTGGGTTAGAAAACTCGACCGCAGCGATGTAAGAATCGCCCCCGACCGCTTGAAAGCGACCATCTTGCGTCGGGGCAAAATCAACAACGCGGAAGATGCCAAGGTCTCCAGAACCACCATTGGCAGGCAGATCCACACCATTAGACCGCAGCCGGAAAACTTCACCCCAAGGTACATCTATGGCTTTATAAGCCGCCTCTACTTTTGCTGCTGCGGTAGAAAGCACCTTAACTGCGCTTTGAGGATCTGCCAAGCCGTCGGGTGTGGTGCGCGGGGACTTCTCGTTCCAGGGACTACTAAATGCATTATCGAATTCCATCTCTTCCGCCCAAAGGTAAAAGAGTACCGCACCCCGACTATCCGCATCCGCATTTCGATCCCAAGCTTGCAGCACATCAGCGGCTCGACGCGCTAATTTATCTCCATACTGCCGTGCAGCGGGAATTAGATCATCCAGGAAACGATCTGCCAGTTCCATGCGTGTCGAGTGCTTGTACTGAATCATTTCCTCAAAAGAAATTTGTTTATCCTCATCCAGCATCCTTGCAGAGCGTTGCGCTCGAAAGTGCATGAAATGCGGTGCCATGTAAGATGGGAAATCTGCTGGATTTAACGCTACTGGGAAAGTCGTTGTCCACGGTGGATCGTTGGTATTTTGCAACCAGCCGCTAGGTGGGTCAATTACACGGGGTAAATCGCGGTAGGGATGAGTTTTCGTCCACAAGGTTTTAGAGGTGTCGCCAGGAATCATGCCTTCCCAGTATTCAAAGTCTCCAGATGTCCGAATTGGCACCTGACCGTTAAATAGGTGCATGATATGTCCCTCCCGGTCTGCATACATCACGGTGAACATCGGAATCTGCAACCGCTTGAGGGCAGCCTCAAATTCAGGCAGTTTAGTGGCACGCGCCATCGAGTACCACTGCTCCAACGCTCCGGGTTGCTCAAGCCCCACAACCCGCAATGCCACGGCTTTTCCCTCCTTGCCTGCAACAACAGGGCCGTGAAGGGAACGTTGTACGACCAGTGATTCTGAGCGCAGTGTGCCATCATGCTGCTTCACCTTCAAGATTTTCTTTTCTGTCTCAAAGGCTTGAACCTTACCGTCGAAGCGATAGCCGCCGTCTTTTAGTTCCAGTTCGTAAGCGTCCCACCCGTCATGGGTATTGACTGTGTGAGTCCAGCCGAGATTATTGTTGAATGCGATCGCCAGTACGGGAAGTCCAACCAGTGTCGCCCCGTAAGCATCGATTCCTGGTGCGGTAATCTGGGCTTCATACCAGACAAATAAATCTGACCAAGGCAGGTGCGGGTTTGCCAGTAGCATCGCGTTTCCGCTTGCAGAATGCTTAGGCGCGATCGCCCACGCATTAGAACCCATTGATTTGTTATCGGCAAGGCTTTGAACAATCTGCGGATTCACAATAAATGTGAAATTCATCACCCGCTGTTCGTGAGCCAGGATATCTACTGGCTGGACTGGCAGCACCGCCTTCACTTCATCATCAATCAGTTCGGGATGTTCCTTGGCATAGGCATTTATCCCAGCAGCAAAGGCATCTAGATAACTGCGGAAAGCGGGACTCTGCGCTTCATACCACTCGCTGGCACGTTCGGGAATTCCCATCGTTTGTACCCATTGATCTGATTCTAGGTACTCCTCTCCCCAGTATTCGGCACTTCGTCCCCGTGCCTGACCGTAGAGGCGCAACAGCAGGTTGCCATGACTTTGCATCTGCGCCCAACCAAAGGCACGAAATGCACTTCCGGCATCCTTGCCGTAAATATGCGGGATACCATAGGTGTCCCAGAGGATTTCAGTCGAGGCTGCTGGTAAGCTTAGACTTTGGCTGCCCAAAAATAGAGTAAAGATGAAACCTAATATTAACGGGAAAATTCGCAAAGATTTTCCTCTAAAACCTCCGATTGCGTAGCGCCTACTATTTTTTTGGAACTTATCAAGAGAACGCAAACGCTCTTTAATAAAACACCACCCTGAAAGAAAATTTAACATTACGTTCTTGACAAATTGATAATTTTAAAAACAAAAAAAGGCGGCTTCAAATTTTATTTTTGTATTAACAAGTGTGATTAGAAGGGGGGCAGAAGTTGCTTCGCTTCTATTCAATCAAGTCCACCTGCGCGGACTCAATTCAACCTGGGTCGGCAGGCTTTGTTTGTGTAGCCCCAGACTTCCAGCCTGTTGGCGATTTGCTGCGGGCGATTTGCAAATACTTGATGAAAAATTTTATCATTATTTTCCTAAAGAATAGTTGAAAATTATTCTCGTTAACTACAAAAGTTTAATGTGTTGTAAGTAGCTAGGATGATTTAAACCTAAAACGCTCTAACGTATATCCCCCTTGTTCACTCCGTGATTCCATGCCGTCCATTACAGCCAGGGCTAAATCATATTCATTGTCGAAC